>JASHSN010000434.1 GCA_030038695.1 Nitrososphaeraceae archaeon | reverse complement strand
GCTTTTTCCGTTCCAAGCATATAGTAAACATCTTTGTAGATCTCTATCGTTTCCTTCTTCTGCTTATAAGATCTTGTCTGTTATACAGAAGGCTATGTTCATATACGATGTTCATATAGGAAGAGGAAGAGGGGGCTATTTAATTTGAAATTGGCCGGCTTGACAATGGCGTAAAATTTAGTTGATATGGAGGGGTCGGGCGGTATTAGCTGCTACTTCTCGATGTTTTAATATTCTTAACATTGAATATACTCTCCCGTTCTTTAGCTCTTAAAGCGGAACAAAGCGAGGAGTAGTCACAATTTTCGCAAACCCAATTCCTACCAAGTCTATTCATATATTCTTTATCGTAGGCTACATGTCGAACTAAAGAAGGATCTCGTTCATCCAAACCGCGTTGTAGTTCCGTAGCATCTCTCTCTAACTTTTCTAGAATTTTGCGGCGTTCGTCTTCTGAAACTTTGAGAATATATTCTGGGAAGTAGTTGGTGCCAGCCTCCTTAGTGTAGCCTAAAATTATGTAGAGAAGCACGGCGTAACGCGCCCCTAACATGGCGACATATGCTTTTGCCTGGTCAGCATGATGCTTGTAATATTTTGTCTGGCATGACGTGCTCTCCGTTGTTTTGATTTCAATAACGGCTCCATCTTTTTTGTAGATGAGGTCAGGATGTGCTATGATTTTTAGGCCATTCTTACAGGTATAAACGATCTCTTTTTCTATCTCAAACTCTTCCTTTCCTAGCAGGTCTTGTAACAATTGATGTTTCATGATGCCTTGATGGAAATATTTGATTTTCTTCAAATCGGTGGTCGGTGGGTTGCGGTCTAGCCGTTGGAAGGCTGTACGGCGGAGGCAGAGCATCGTGTCACTAACGTGGATACCCTGACGAGGTTCTGCTAGGCGTCTGCTCCAAGATTCTAGGAGTTTCTGTCGAACTGAGAGAAATTTAGAAGGTTGAGGCATCACCATAGACTATATTTGCAATTCCTATGAGGTTGTCTATATTGAACTGTCTTACTGGAACCACAAGCATAACAAACTCTAGCCATGAGATTTCTTTGAGGGTTTTTCTTTCTCTCTTGGTCCAGAGTTAAGATATTGGCGTAATGCAAATATTACTACATCAGAAAATCGTGTATTATCATCAGCCCTCTTTTTGAGAGCGATATCAATTTCATCTGGTATTGAGAATGACCGCTTTCGCATTATACTTACTATCTATACTACTTTCATAGTAGTCGTATTTAAGAGTATATACTTATCCGGCTAGTAAGAAATGTTTAAAGCTCGGTCTTTGCATATAGAGATTGATCAAAAATTGAGTAATCAACTTGAATCAATAGAAACCAAAAGTGTAGAAGAAATTAGAAAAAACGGTATCGACAAAAACGTGATGCAAAAAATTAGTGCAGATAGGGCAGAGATGGCACGCATCAGCCAGGAAGCCAAGGAACGTATGCCCGGAGCCTTCATTTCGTTGAAGGAAGACAAGGAGACCAGAACGTTTCTGTTCACGAACTATCAAAAGATACAGGTACCGCGGAAAGACTACAAAACAGGTCAGACAATACCAGGAAAAAGCCAGACCAAATTTAGGTTCCAAGTATACGATACGACCGTCTATGACCCAAACAACCCCCCAGTCCCTGCTATATGGGAAAGAGGAATGGCCGAGGCAGACCAAGTACTGTACTTCCTAGAACAGGGTAAGAGCGAACTGACCATAATGCGTAATGGGGCACCTTACAGCCAGCAGACGCACTATACCATATATCCTGCAAACAGGTAACGACGAAGACAACACCTCCATTCTTTTTTACAGCATAAGGTAGTTAGATAATGTATACAAGTCTAGAGCTAGTAAGGACAAAACAACAAAATAGTTTTTGTGATTATTTATGGTGTTGTGGTAGTCCGGAACGAGTTCAACGGGATGCCAGACGTGTCAAGATATCACAACACAGATTATGGATGACCGACAGGAGTTAAAAGGGGGGTTAAGTAAACTAACGTTGGATCTGATGAGGGAGCATATTTTATCACTCCATGAAGGCGGGAATCTATGGAAATGAGTTATTCTGAATTTGACCAACCTGACGTAGACGAGACAGGCGAAAACGTGCCTACCGACGATGTACCCGTAGAAACAGAGGACGAGGACATCGTGGATGAGGATAGCGAGTGAGTAAGTAAATGGCCAGTCCGGTAGGCTACGGCCAACTCAGAGGACATAAAGCCAAAGTCAGAGCCACAGACAGGGCGAGACGTCCGGTAACCAGTACTCATGAGATTCGTATTACGGCAGATGACTTCAACTGGCTTACCCAACAGTTACGACCTGGCGAAAAATATGCCTCAACGTTTCACCGGCTCAGAATGATGTTGGCCTATCTCGAGAATGAGAAGGACAAGTCCAACTCCACGGACAATCAATCTTCCAATCATCTGATCTGAGCCAGTTGAGTTTGTTAGTTATAGCAGAGGTTAGAGGAAGAGGTACTAAGCTATGACTACTGATTTAGCACCATATGCAGGAAGTGTTGGAGGAGATGCATGTTCTGTGCTTAGGATGCTACACTCAGGATGCGGGTAGAGGTCTTCGGTTGCTCAAGTGTGTGATAAGTGCGATCAAAGTGGACCGCGACATGATTTATATACTGAACCTATACGATTCGTCCCGGCCTGAGCGTTACAGTTCATCTGGTATTTTTCAAAATTCTTGGCAACCCAGTCATGCATAGCCTGTTTATATCCCGCACTACACTGCTTCCAATCATTCCCGTTGAAAGTAAAAGATGCGCATGCCGCAAATTCATCGAACATCTCACGCTTAGGGTTTTGAGCGACCTCCTCAACGAACTTCTTGACACCTGTCTCATATGCACCTCCACGGGGACTTGCAGGAGTAGTAAGACAAAGTAACTTTCCACTGGCCGTCCGATGGCAATCCTGTGATAGCCACGTAGGATTCGTGGGTGAGGAGGGCTTCTTAATCTTATACTCAACAGGATTTTCTGCTGGGGGAGAAGTGCTGGGTTTTTCAGCGGCAGCAGCACTCCCTGGAGCGCAGGTAGGACATACCTTAGCCTCGCTCTCTTTAAAGCAAATTCCAGCCCAGTCCTTAACCTTTCCAGATGGACACTCGCCGGGCGCCTGTCTTCTCCTCTGTTAGTTTCTTAACTTCAATGGGAGAATGAGAGTTGAATAGGTTAAGGTTTTCGACAGGCTTTTCAGCAGCAGGCTTTTCAGCGGAAGCGGCGCTCTCCTTGTTATGAGCTAAAGCCACGCAAGTTGCATATAGACCAGGGTTATCCTTAAATACTTCAGGGGAACATGTTTTAGCAGGCTTTTCTGAACTGCTCTCGTTGCCTTGGGCTGTTACCTTTACGTGGGTTACTGATGAAATACTAAGCAGAAGTACTGTAAAAAGTAATATGGCTATTTTCAGCATAGTAAAAATCCTGCGGACATCTGCCTAATACAGATTACTATATGCAAAATATAGGTGTGTGCAAGCAGCATTATCCATGGACAACTTTCTGTTACATGAGAAGTGTTACAGGGCCTAGGCAACCATTTCAATACT
Source organism: Nitrososphaeraceae archaeon (assembly GCA_030038695.1). GTDB lineage: Archaea > Thermoproteota > Nitrososphaeria > Nitrososphaerales > Nitrososphaeraceae > Nitrosopolaris. Next base: position 873 of record JASHSN010000434.1, on the reverse strand, counting down.
TGTGATGCCGTTATTTGCGAGGAGGATTGGATACCATATTCTCTAACCAACCACAACCACAGACTCAAACTCAGGAAAGAAATGTCACTCTGCTATACCATGAAGGAACAGCCTAACTTGAACAATTACACGTCCCATTTCCCTTTACCAGAAAGCGTTGATAATCTATCCTCATGACCATACGCCTTCTAGGAAGACTCCTGACGGTCTGAACATAGCGTTGTATAAGGTATTTGAGAGAGTGAATTGCACTGCAATCTCCACTTCCACTGACACAGTTAGTCAAAGCGGTGGCATTCTAAAGAAATAGGAACATACAGATATCCCATATTTCTTTGTCAATATGTGTCCCTCTTTCGATTGTCATTGACTTATAGGCAGATCTTGGTTAGTTGGGCTTTTGTAGGTAGAGCATGTGCCAAGTATTGTATAAGAAAGTAAGTAGTATCATCTCTTCTTCTTGGGTTCGATTGTGGATCTGGGATCGAAAGCTGTAGCAAACTTGGCTGTTCTGTGATCGTATAGGATCTGTGACGTCTTTTGGTTCTCTTTCATCATATTAATCGCATACGCAGTTCTGTACTCCATGTTATACCCTTTCCCATACAACGGTAGTCTTATTACCAAATCTTTACGATGCATATCGGATAGATGAATGTACATATCATACTCTATAGGAGTGGCCATATTGCAAAAGATACAGGTCAGGCACGGCATGCCGTCTAACGTGTGATGTGGATCATGTACCAAGTTGTGGAAAAATGTAGGGATTGACGATGATGTTGAATTCGGACTCAACAAATAATCTTCTCCTTTTGCAGTAATGCGTATAACTCTGGATTTTCGACCCTTAGTTTTGATAATGACGGTTTT
>JASHSN010000433.1 GCA_030038695.1 Nitrososphaeraceae archaeon | reverse complement strand
GAATAGAGGGACTATCAGATATCTCTAGAAGACCTCATAATATCAAGTACAAGAAACTAACTCCAGAAGTAGAGGAGGCAATAATTGATCTACGACTAACCAAACAATTTGGATGTAACAGGATAAAGTTTAGACTGAAACGAATTATTGGATTATCACTAAGCACCAGAACCATATACAAGATACTAAAGAGACGCGGACTTAACATCTTGAAGTGTAGAGCTAAGATAAGAACCTACAAACGCGGACATCTTGAAGTGTAGAGCTAAGATAAGAACCTACAAACGGTTTGCCATGCGACATCCCAATGATATGGTACAACAATTAAATCAATAGTACGTTTGCTTGGATGGTTGGGACAAAGGCACAGCCTATTACGAAACATATCATACGGACAGGTTTAGTGGCAACCACTTTATCTTATTATGACACAAAGGACATTTTGGAATTGATATACTACTTGAACTAATATACGAAGCGCACCAATGACAAGATTCGCAAAGTAGGAAATGTGCCTGCTTGCAATTGAAGACCACCGTTTTCTTCTGTTTGCTATTCGAACTAGCTTGAAATTGGTATAGAATGTCCTATTTCACCTCCTTCTCAGCATATATCTAACTACACAATTCATTTTCGTACTCAAAAGTAATCAAAAGTCAGTACTACCATGTATTATTAATTAACTATGTGAGTAAATACAGATTTACAATTTTATGACTTTTATTTGGCATCTTCATCTCGAATATAAAATTGCTTAACGTTCTCAAATATTTAATAAACTATGCGCATAGACGTGTATTAATATAAAAACCAAACCAGCATGAATGGGCTTGATACATATGATGCCCTCAGCCAGGAGAGTAGTAAATGTCCAGGTAAGTAAATTGCCTGACTTGTGTACATGTCTTTTCGTGAGATAAGCGACCTAATCAGTCATCTGGCTGAGCGTTTTGAGTCAGTTGCTCGTTTTCGCGAGGCTTTGACACTATAAAAGGTATATCTACTATATATTTTTAGGGCAGTTCTGCTCATATTATATTGGTGATATGACAATTGAAAACTCCAATCTGTACATTTGATGCAAAAACGAGTATACTATGTACAAAATGTGAAACTAAACTAAGGTTAGGACAGCTTACACATGCAGATGTCGATGGAGCAATAAAAATTGCTAAACTGGCAGAAGGTAGCCAAGATGTCGATAACTTTACGATGCTAGGTGCTTATAAAGTGGATGATGACTTCATTCTGACCCTGCGCAGTTCAGACATTAATATTCTACGGACGCATCCATCTGTTTTACGAAAATTTGAGGAAGAATTTCAAAGTAAAGTTTGGTTTGTGGAAGGACAAGCGACAGACAGAAAATTTATTGAAAATATAATTTTTCCATCAAAGCTCCTTGCGAATCACACAATCTGGCTCCCTGACGGGAGTAAATTAACCAAAGTTACGCTTGCAGCTTCAAATATGCCTGAAGTGCAATCAAAAATAGAACGCATAAAAAGAATAGTTAAGCAAATTAAAAATATCGAGTTAGTCGTAGAATTTGAATCTGAAAAGTAATATTGCTTAGCCAGGTAGTCATTTACCATTTGTAAGCGATCGTACGAGGGTATATTCCGACTAATTGTTTTTTAAATTTGGTAAGGCCAACCATCATCGAGTTTATTAGTCTTGACTGGTGTCCTTATCAAAATCGCATAGTTACCCTTGGATTGTTTTAGACCTAGTATTACGCGTGTTGGATTTCAGTTTCTGGTCTACTCGACCCTCCATTATTTTCATCGATAGCGTGAATGTTTCATCAACATACAGAACCCGAGACGAATACGCAGATTTAACCGGCCTGCATATATCATTACCTAACCTTAGTGTTCACAATGCGATACACGAATTCATCCATATATATTGCACAAATTAAACAAGGTTACAGGATACATTTCATGAAAGTTTTTAGTAAATATAATCAAGATCATTGGTTCAAAATGCCTATAATCATTGATTTCTCTAGAAGATTGATGAATAAGATAACCAATACTTTGAACACGCTGTTTCGGGCCCTTGTCTTCAAATTCGATAATAATGATAGGGATATGCTGTTGTTATTGATTGCTATTATCGGTTTGTCCGTCTTAACGAAAACTGTTTCTATTAATTTTGTGGATGCTAAAAGTCACCACGGTGGGTACGGTGGAGGTGGGTACGGTGGAGGTGGGTACGGCGGCCCAGTAATCCAAGAACCTGTAACTACCGGTAATTCACACCTGGACTATGCAATTAACAAATTCTACAATTGTATATCAAAAATACATAAGGATCCACCAACCATAGAAAAAGTAGACAATTGTCATTACCAAACTGTAGGTAAGTGAATTGTCTATTCTAATGTTATAGTCAATTGTGGATTATCTTATGCTAATATGACTATGTTATTATCTTATTGGGAATAGCATAAAGAACAGCTTCACGTACCCTGGACGTTTATCAAACCTCGAAGAAGAAAAGCTCTGAACAAGCTACGAGTAACTGACTATATGACTTCAAAGCCAAAACTTATACCATATCGCGATTGTCAGGGACTTTTCACTTTGTCATAGCGAATCTATCGAAATCGCTTATGCATCTTATAATATTCAACTAGTCTCCTTCCCGTAACATTTGCTGGATAATCTGGTACTTTTAGTATACTTCATCTCTGGTGTATTTTTCCTGTAGAACGTTCAGCTACTAATGAAAATCCTGTGTGTTCTAACAGGAGCGTGCAGTGTAGGATTGTGAACTCTTGACGTGTAGGATTGCTCTTAACTACTCCCGTGGATATTTGACAATACCAAAATGATTATCGATTGACATTACTATCCTCTGTTTCTGATAATCCCATCACAACTTTTCCTTCCTCTATTACTCTTTTTTCAAAGTCATGTACTGTTTCGTTTTCAATTTTTTCCTTCTTTAGCGCAGATAATAATTTGTTTGCTGAAGATTCGCCTTGTTCAGATATAAGTTTGGATTGTATGAAATTCTTTACTTTATAATCTGATATACTAGGATCAATTTTAAATGAGGCTATTCTTTCTTTGATAACTTTCCTTTCAATATCCTCTATGCTCACGGCAGAGACTTTCAATGGGGTAGTCTCAGATGAGACGAGGTTTGTTCTGTTAATGAACGATGCTAACACACACTTTGCAGAAAGCCTTTCTTCAAATCTTGAAAAGTTGATATCCGATCTTTTTCCTGAAGACAATATTCCTATTATCTTAATTAACACTATTTTGCCTGTTAGGTCATCCATTTGTTCTATTATCGAATTTAGTTTATCCTCTACTTGTCTGACTGTATTTTGATTTACCTTAATGGTTTTGAATATGATATCTACTATCTTGACTTCTCTAAAGTCAGCCCTTGTTAATTCCTTCTCGTTATCGTAGCTTATAATATAGAATCCCCTTCTTTCACCTTGCGCAGTGTCCTCTAGATCTGTAAATGTGGATCCAAATAACGGTCCAGGATAGACAATCACACTGTTTCCATCGTCATGTTTATGTTCAATTCTTCTATGTAAGTGACCTCCACCGTAATACAAGAATCCTTTTGGTAATAATGATAATCGAATCGATTCTCCATGAGCAAGGTCAAGAGGAGTTAATTCACTGATCGGTGAATGAAACAGAAATATCTTGAGGCCTTCCTCAGATTCAAGCGCTCCCCTATCTAATATATAATAATACTCACTATCAAGACCCGTCTTTCTTCCTGATAAGCCTGTGATTTTAAAGGAAGTCTTCTTGTCTTGGATAAATTTTAGTTGGATTTTCTCGTTTATTAGCTCAAATTCAACAGGCTTTAAGAATAGTCCTGCGCTGTGAAGTATATCTATTATCGATACCGTCACTGCTGTGAAATCATGTGAGCCATAGATCATATAGATCTCAATACCTTGTCGAGTCGCTACTCTCATGATATCTACTGCACGCTTAACATGATCTAGTTCTGGGACACTAACATCAAAGAAATCACCTGTAATGACAATAAAGTCCACTTTTTCGTCAATACAAATGGAAACGGCTTGCTGGAAGGCCTTGAGATTAATTTCCTTTAGCTTCGGGTTTCTCCATGCACCCAAGTGGCAATCTGTTATATGGGCAAATTTGTACACTTGGGACCTTTTTATATCTCGTCATCACTCCCAATATCTCCAAATAGGGATTGGATAAAAAGATAAGATTTGCGTCATTACACAGGTGAAATTAAGATTCTTGGCTTTAACGACGCATCATGATGACAAGTTTTTCTACACCAAGGGCAATTTTTGCCATCAGCTGTATTACATCC
>JASHSN010000432.1 GCA_030038695.1 Nitrososphaeraceae archaeon | reverse complement strand
GGAGTGAAGGTGCCACCCTGGGGAATAATGATCGTGCGATTCTGTCCGTCTAGGTCGGCACGCTCTATGGAACCGTCGTTCAAACTAGGAATACCCATGTTGGTCCAATAAATGTGTCCGGCCTCAACATCTGCTACGATGCCATCTGGGTGTCGGCACCCCGATACAATTACCTTCTTGTCGGAACCGTCTGCATTTAATGAGAAGATCTCGCCACTGCTTAAGTCTAGCACGAATAATCGTGCGATGGCGGACTTGTTATCATATGTAACATGTTTTGGTTCTGAAATTTCTGATTCAGTAGACTGTTGAACATATCGGCTATCTTGCATGTTGATTCCTTTCATTTCGTAATAGTTATACTTGTCTCTGAGCACTAATTTTTATAATAATAATCTGTGTGTGTTTAAAAAATTTGAACCCAATAAGCCCCTTTCGTCTAGAGGACGAGATACGCACTAATTTTTAGAAGAGTGTAAAAAATTTGAACTTAATAAGTAGGACTCACCTATTGACATTATGAAAATTTTTGCGCGGCATGCAAAAATGGGATATTATCTGGCATGTCATACTGAGATTATTAGATGGTATGACAGCCGATATCGAAAGGGACTAATCCACGACAGCTAATACTGACAACAAACTAACATGGAGGAGCTAATATGATGGCTAGGATCTAATATGTTATATGATTACTAGTATAATTACTAGGATTGGTAGTATTTCTTTTTTCAATATCGAACTATTTTATAAGAATGCTTAATAGGGAAACACCATCATACTGCTATATGAATGAGCCACCAAAAAAAGCTGAACTGGTTGGCAGACCACCAGACACGAGTATGTTGCCACCCACCTTTGACCCGGCCTATGTCGAAGGAGCAGTGAAACCGTTTTTCCTAAGCGCAAAGTATGAGGGTGAACCCCAGCTGCTTCCCATGATAGACCTTGCCCTTGGCAAGGAGGCAGCGGTCTCGCCTCACATCTTTGGGATGCTCTACGACAATTGGACGCCAAATATGGACGAGGAGGGAGTCACTGTCTTCCTTCGAGGGTACGAGAAGCGCGGACCAAACAACGAGAGAAAGAGGATCTACTTTTCAGCTCTCACACCGGACCTGTACGGTCCGATGTACTCTGACAAGATAAAACAGTTCCTCGATTACCTATTTGACGATCAAAACGAAGGCAAGCCATTGTTACAGAAATACTTTCAGAGATACTTTGACATGTACTGGGACCTTCACCTCGGAATCAAGGGCGAAGACATTCCACCCGAAGTCAAAGTGATCGGGAGTAGCTTCATGGCCGTCCTAGGCTTTTGGTACCCGACCGTGCAAGTCGTCTATGAAAACTATATGCGTGTGCGTCATCTTCGTCCACTGCTCAAGGACTGGATTGATAAGCGGATACAAGATATTATTGACGATCGTGTGCCAAATCCAGAAAAGACCATGGTTTACTACTGGATCAAGAACGGAGGACTGGGGGAGAACTTTAGAAGAAAAGATATAGTTTTCGAATGCTTCCATAACTTTCTTGCGTTCAGCCAGTGGGGAGCTATGAGCTACAACGTTATGACCCGGTTGGAGGCAACAAAGGGGGATTCTGCTGTTCGCTCTTGGTTTGAAAAGACGATGAATGGTGGTCCCAATGAAAGTGACAAATCCACGTTTACACGGCTTGAGCGCTTCGTGATGGAATTGTTTCGCACTATAGGCCCTAACGCCGGCAGTCTTTCAGTGCTTCCTGCTATGCAACAACCTTTTGGCACCGGGCACCCTGGCTTTAGCACTATTCTTACGCCTCACGCTGAAACTAGCAGAGACGCACTTAACTGGAAGAACCCAAATGAATTCGACCCTGAACGCTACAAACAGGCTTCGACGAGTGAACAGAACGACGAAGCTAGGGCCAAGCAAGTCGGGTTGGCCGAGTCTCCCTTCAGCAAGGAAGACTTTCAAGTTAGGGACGGCAGGCATGCTTCGATAACTAATAGTGTTTTTGGCGCCGTGTACGGACGTGTGGACGACAAGGCCTATCCAGTGTGCGACACTGCAGGCTATGCTCCATTTGGCTTCGGATACCGTCGTTGCGCGGGTGAGTTCCTCAATGTTGGTTTCTTTAAGGATCTCTTAAGAAAGGTGTGGAGCGAAAAGATCGTTTTCATCAGACTCAATATTGACCATCCCGAGATGTTACCGGTGGGACCGCGTACGGTTGTGCCGGACAACTTGGGCTTTAAGCGGACTCGTTAGGGTGGCTTGAACCAGATTGCTCATCAATCAAGGCATACGTGTAGATAGGGTTTGTAGACATACGTAAGACTAACTGCAGACGTGTAGATAGGATCCTTCAGAAGATCGGTGCGGGCGATAGCCTCCGTGACGGCCGGTATCTTGTCCGGTGTACAATTGGATAAAGAAGAATTCAGAGAAAACAGAGATATTTTGCAAAATTGAACCTTACTTCACATTCTTGAACGTTCATAAGTTGGAAAGACAAGGGGCAGACATACACACACTACATACACTACACATACACAGCATTACGAAACCTGTGTCTTCGTTTCCTGATATGACCAAGTCTACTACAGTATCAGGGTGCAGCGCTACCAGCATCATAGTATGCTAACACAGAATATTACGCCTCGCTAGTCGCTATAGGTATTGTAACACTAATTGCCACTACGATCTTAACATCTGTTAACAGATTAGATTCTATTACTGGGGTTCCATATTCCTAGCAGCTTTCCTTTAGTTTTATAATCTATTTCAGTCCAGTTATTAATACGTAATTGGATATGGACAAGTGAACAAGTACGCATGGTATGTTCTTCACCACTCAACATATTTACTAGTTGCTCGAGGCCAGGATTATGTCCTATCATTAATACTTGGGAATATTTGTTTGGCAGGTCGTGTAGAACATCGATACAAGCTGTTGGTGATGCTGCATAAAGAGATTGGTTTAAAGTAATCTCTCCTTTATATCCGGCGGCTTTAGTCACGGCCTTTGCTGTTGAGTGAGCTCTTTTGGCAGTTGAGCTTATAACAAAATCCGGGACTAGATGTTTATCTTGTAATAGCTCTCCCATATGCGGTGCATCACGTTTGCCCCGTTTATTGAGTGGTCTATCATGGTCATTCACATCTGGATGTTTCCAGCTTGATTTCGCATGACGAAGGATAAGGATTGATTTCATATATTAGAGATTATACAGCGATAGAATCACCATATTATCTATTGCCTACCAACCTGGGAATGTGATTCGATCTCTCTCATTCATCTCCCACTAGATCGCCTTTTTGGACCACATGCCATGGCTTTTCACATAAAAATGATTGCAGGAGTGAACCCCCTCCCTGCCACAACAATGCTCCCTTTGTTATTATTCTCTGAGCTTCCAAGCTACTCGATGGGCCGAATCGTTCCACCCTTCAGGCAATTATATCAGGAAACTATATCAGAACTCCAGACGGAGTTGAAGGCAGCGCTGGTCGA
>JASHSN010000431.1 GCA_030038695.1 Nitrososphaeraceae archaeon | reverse complement strand
TTTCCTCATGCGAAGTTGCTGGAGCAAGATATTCTATATCACTTATCATAAAATTGCCTTTGATCCCATCGAGATGCCGAACCTCATCTACAATGGACATCAGCTCTTCACAATAGGAAATATTAACATCTGTAATTTCGGTAAGGTACCTCAATTTCACACCTCTATTTCTGGCATCAACGAAGGACTTCTTTATTGGTTCAATCCCGATAGCGAATGATGGTCTTGTAGAGTCCATACAAGTGTCAATGCGCTGTCGAGCTCTAGAAAAAAATAGCAATTCTTCACTAATAACTTTCTCAGTACCATAGAATACCTCCATCTTTTCAAGGTCGTTAAATGGCAAAGTGAATAGTCATCGTATAGTTAACGGACGCATTATTAAACATTAGAAAGATTTGATCTAAATTGTATCATCTATAAGCTATAAGGTAGGACATCTAAATGTAAGCAACCTTATATTCTTGTACTTAGAGTGGGGTATTACCTGACATACGTGTGCTAGGGTGTGCTACAACGTCCCACACAGGTCTGATGTTTCACGGTTGAGAAGGTTAAATAAAAACTTTATTATGCGCAATCCACATACTATGATATATGATATGCAAATAACCGGGGTAGTGTATTAGTTGGCCTGAGCATTATAATTTTTGAAGTATTCCCTGAGAAAAGTGTTTGGTCGATTCCTGTCATACAAGCAGATGAACATATGATTGCTGTTCCTTAGGGGTTCCTCAAGAGGATTCACTTTATTGTTATGGCAAAAACAAGAGAAAACTCTCATCAAAGACCAGATTAGTAAAAAAATCAATATTTTGACAATTTGACATGATATTAGTGGTGAGAACAAGATCATACTTGAGATTATGATATCTACAAATTCCTGGACCTGCAATCAGTAGTCCAAATATTCCAGTTCCTACAGGCTGATAGGAAAAGAACACGAATATCATAAGCATTTCGAGATTAGGTTGATAGCTTTGATAGTTCCCAAATATTCTCTTCGGTCTTCGAGTTACACGGTCTCAGTAAAGTAAAGGGAAAGTAGCGGAAGAATTCCATGCAAAATTAGTGATTCATGATCAATCCATTTATTGGTCTTATCAAATGATATCATGAAAATAGGATAGTCTTCACTGTTTAACAAGATTGTTGCTCGCGTTACTTTTTCATATAAAGTAATAGAGCACATAGCTTTACCAAGTTTAGGTTCTAAATCTTTTCTAATCCGCATCTCTAACGCAGTGTCCAAAACCGATAGTTGTGTTTCGTCCGATGTTAACAAAGGAATTGCTTCCTTTCTATATTTATATGCGATTAACTTTCCCGTTTTGGTGGCAAAACCGGCAAACCTGATGGAGTTATCAAATTCTATCACTTGGCCGCAAATATCTTCTATCGAATGGTCCATACCGACTTTTCATGTCAAATAGTCTTACTGGACTTATTATTATTATTTTAGTATTGGAATCTGTGCTTTAAAAGTTAGATATAGATTCGTCCGCCCCTAAATGATTCTAAAATCAAATATGTTTTAGGTGATTACCACCCCAGCCTACAAATTATGGCCTCTAGTAATCAAGTAGTGCAGTGACCAGTGCAAACCAAGATTGATATTACAAACCAATATTGTTATATCGATGTCGTCCATGTAGGTTTAGCTTTTGTGAACTGTTCCACGAACTTCTTGATGAAGAATCACAAAAAAATATGCCTTTGCTGTCATCGTTATAAAATATATCGCATATATGTATGGTAGGCGGTTGCTATTTATCAGGCATAGACTTACAGTACCAGTTTAGGCATTGTGAGCAACCGCGCGCTGTTAGCAGCGTCTATCTAACTGATTTCCTAAACGCATTACACTATTTCATACCGGTCATAGTCCTTAGATTCTAGGTTGTAAGAAATAATGCATAGTCAAAGGGGTAAAGCCATAGTTTCTTCTTTGGTATACTTTAAACTGACATAGGATTCGATCACAGTTTAGTCAACCAACAACATTATGATAACGTCGCACATTGTGTAGAATATATTTTAAGTCCCATTCTAGGTGCATATCAGATAGTATCCCCACCTTATAACATGGAGAAGATTGAAATTTCGGTATCAGAGAATATGATTTAGCATGATTTGAATCATTGATAAACCAAGATCCTATTTACATCATTGATTTGATTTGGCCTAGTAGAGAGTCATTGTCTACTGGTTTATGTATGATACAACTTTCATCGATGTTAGGATGAGACTTTTTCAAAGTTTCATAATAGAGCTCATCAGCTGCTGTCAAAAAACAAATCGGAACTTTATCATCCAACTTCCTAATTTCACTATATAAGCTAAATCCACTCATTCCCTGCATTACAACATCAAGTATGACGAGATCGTATATGCCAGTCATAAAATTCTCTAATGCTTGAGAAGCATCATTAAACGAATCAACTCTGAAGCCGTTTTCTTCTAAAACTACCTTTATGGTTAAACTAATGTCGTATTCGTCATCCACCACCAGAATTCTCTTGATTCTTTTATTTTTGCGAACAAGTTGATTTGATTCCTGATTCGTGCTAGTAACGTCATTATAACTTTTACATTTGAGTATCTTTGTAATCATTTCATCGTAATGCTTGCAAGTTATAAATTGAGTCATCTGTATCTCGGGTAGGAATTCAATAGCAATCACTGGGCTCCCTGAAACCAAGTTGTACTAAGCAGAGGAAGTTTTTGTATTGACGTTTCGACATATATATTCAAATTTTTAATCCAAGATACTAGAAGCAACCTGTTCAGCTATTGGTAAGCTAAACTGAAATGTAGCTCCTTTTCCATCAACATTATTCTGAGCACATATCCTCCCACCATGAGCCTCTACAATGCTTTTACAAATAAACAATCCTAAACCTGTTCCTTTACACGATTTGGAAGCAAATTTTTCAAATAATCTAGGCAACATCTCCGAGTTTATACCTGTTCCGGTATCCTTGACAGTAACAACAACAAACTTTTGCAGATCGTTATCTTGTTTGATTTCTTCTATATCTATGAACACCATCCCTCTCTTGGTAAATTTAATTGCATTATTTAGTAGATTGGAAATAACTTGAGTTATTCTGCCTTTGTCTGCTTCTACAAAAACAACATTTTGGTCTAGAGAATTGAATACTAGTTCTACGTTCTCATCATGACCCATTTGATTTTTAATTTTCTCTACAGTACTTGATATTATGTGATTTACATTGATTAGTTCTTTTTTTAGCTGCAATGCCTGGCCTTCAATTTTTGTAACATCTAAAATGTCGTCCATAAGTAGCTTCAATCTCTTTGCATTTCTAGCTATGACATTTAGTTTTTCTTCTTGTGCTGCTCTATCCATTCTTTTATTGGAAAGGAGAATTTCTGTTAGTCCGAGTATTGGTTGGATAGGAGTTCGTAATTCATGAGCCGCTATGTTGAGAAATTCTTTTTGCATTGTATTATGAATTTTTAGCTGTTCATATGTCTCACTTAATTTTTCATATAATTCTGTCTGTTTCCAAAGACTATCAAAAATGGAAGCATATGAGCGAGAAATTGGCTTGCTATCATAGTATGCTGCCAATCCTGCTGCCTCGTAAGAATTATCCTTGGTATCATCTTTTGTTTCTACAATTAGAGATTCTTTTCTATCAATCACTAAAATTCCGATTGTATTTTGTAAACTCTTGTCAACGCATCTAATGGATAGGTCAGGCAGCACTAAATTCACTTCATTTATTATCTGTCCGATTTGTTGGTAATCAGTTGGTATGAGGACTCTAACTTTTACACCGCGGTCTATTGATTCTTTGAATAAGTGAAGTACTCCAAGCCTTACTTGGCGACGAAATGAAGTTATTGAGGAAAATATTCTCAACACTTCATTTCTTGCAGATTGTACTAGATCAAAAGATCGTTTTATCGACTCCCTCGTATTTCGAATAATTTCTATGTTAGCTGATCCGTTATACATAGTATTACCGTTCCTTCCAGCTCCTATGACCTTGTCCCATTGCACACTTGCCATCAAGCTTTCACATTGTTGTAGATAATATATAGCAGATAATATTGATAGTGGTTAATGTCTACGTACTGATTATTCATTATCGAGGACTGGCGAGGCTTTCATGTAGTGGCAACATAAATAGTGCACAGACAAAGACTATTCCGACTATGATTCCTATGACCAGCATATTAGATTTCCAATCTAGAAGGCGTATTTGCTTATAAAAACAAGGCTTTATGGATTTGTCATGAATCTTGCAGGCCGTAAAGTGCCACGCCGCTTCAAGTGAAAGCAAGGCAGTTGCAAATCCAAGTGCAATGTATGCGATACTTTCGAAGATACCGATTGATGCTATATTTTCGAACATATTGATCGAGATCATGACTAAAGGATATAAGATTATTGGACATAACACTTTACAAACGATAAGTACCGGATATAATAGTTAACGTTACAAATGTTTTATTATCTATAATACTGTAAATACCATCCGTTTGTAAAGGCTATCATGCATTTCACAAGCCGGTGTATGTTTTATACCATGGATATAATTTACTTCATACCCATCATACTATAATATGTGGGACGTTGTGCTACAAAAAGTACAAGTATTGGTTTTGGTGTCGTCGTGCTACAGTGTACTTCCATAGATATCCAACATACCTATAGAAGTATATTGAACATGTATATCTATAGAATCGAATACGGGCATAAACGCGGACTTCTGTTAGTGTCTCGATAAGTTCAGGAATCACTTCAATAGCCATCCCATTTATCTACGTAGATCGGCAATTAAATAACGCCATAATTACATCGCTACGACTTAGATTTAGAAGAAGATGTCTCAAGTATTCTTGCATTTCACTATACATTTTTTCAATGATTTCTCCATACGATGATTTGTTCACATTAGTGGTCCCAGGTCTTTTAGCACTAATCTTATTTTAGGTTCTTATAGTCTGTAGAAACATATGTGAAAGATTATATTCTAAAATTATTTTTGGCAAAAGTCCATATGAAGCCGGTAATAGATATTGTAGAAGATGTGAAGTTTATTTTTACCAGGTGGAGAGATTCTGTCTATGCTGCGGAATGACATTAAGAACTTCACCGGCTGGTAAAAAAAGAATAAGAATAAGAGAAATGTCCCATTAGTTAATGAGGCCAAAGAGATACTCTCATCAGAAGTTATATCATCATCGCATCCTCATTCTCATCAGAAGACACATCTCCTTCTATTTCCCAAGGATGATCTGTGTTTATCTTTGACTTTCACTTTGTTCTTTTTATCACGTCAACAAAATTTATACTATCAAAATTTATGGCGAAGAAACGAAGAGATGTGTATTATGTTTCGTTGATGTTACATGAACCTCTATCATGTAGTCTTGAAAAGCTTTTGTAAATAAATACCACAGCCTTTTTTCCCCCTGGAAAGTAATTAATTATTGGCGATATGATCTTCCCTCCTGGTAGTATCGCTATCAGTTCAAGCAGGGCATCAGATCCGCTTTTCGCGTCTCCTTTGGGGAAGATGAGATGAAATGATTTGTAACGTTGAGGGGCAGGAATGTTATCAAGTAGACCTTCTTCATCGGTTTTGGTTAGCGAAACGAAATCTATTCTTTCATATTTGTCTAAGATATCAACTATACGCTGAATTTAGTACATGGGCCGCAGTTTGCATCATATGCCAAAATGTA
>JASHSN010000430.1 GCA_030038695.1 Nitrososphaeraceae archaeon | reverse complement strand
GGAGAGAACAAGTGGAAGACAGTGATTGAAAATGCTGCCCAAAATAGCACTGATATCATCGGAAAGTTCAGGGTTTAGGAATGATCTAGGTATAATCCTCTAACATCCGCAATATTGTCGGACAACATTTAGCCTTCGTTTTATATGTTCCGTTAGCTATCGTATTCGATATCTGTGTTAATTCTTCTGCAATCTGGTTTAACGTACCATCTAAATCGCGTCGATTACTTGAAAGGGAAAAAATAGCGTTCAAGATTCGTTGGTTATTCACGATCTGTTTCATTGAACTTTCTATCGATCCTAATTCTCTATCGTCATCACTTTCTCCGATCAATAATTCGTTGAATCCGATTATGTCATGTACTTTCCTGATATGAATTTTATCAATGGATTCTCTAACACTAAGTTGTAAGTGGAATGGGATGTTTAATACTAATCATCCTTTAGACTAAACGGTTAAACCATAAAAGCTATTAACGACCGGACATATATTATAGTGTATACAGGTAAAAGGTTCCTCCATGTGGAATATAATGCTCAATATCATCGCCAGATGAATAATCATAGCTATAGACCCCAGTACAACTACTCCAGTCAATATTTCCTTCTGAATCAGGAGGCGGACATTGACTAGAATCGTACAAGCTGATGGTAATAGTACTGACAGTCCCTCCTGATACAGAAACGCTTCCCTTAAGGTATATATTTTTAGCATCATCTGGAACGGTAAAGTTATAGAGCACTCCTTGAGAAGGAGTCAATCCAAGAGGGGCGCTGGCGTTGATGTTGAATACTTGGATGGTCTGATAGTTTAGCCCTGGGATGAAGAAGAATCCCAACGCAGTTGGAAAGGTTCCTATCAATGAAATTAGCACAATTAGAGCGAGTAGTATTATCCTTACATTCCAGAATAGAATTGTAATTCTTCTACTCAATTATGCTATAATTTACTTATACTTGATAAGTTCACCAGATGGTTTCGATTCTTGATGTTGCTGCACCACTATTTTGTGAAATAACCTAAAACATATTGGGGACAGGGCTAGCAACAATAATCGCATTTTATTTCGGCATTAGAGGAACAACTAGTGCTATAGAAAAAGCAGCGCAAGCTATATCAGGTGCGGTTACACCAGACACGACTGCTCCAACAATTGCGAGCGTATCTCCATCTGAAATGTCTACAAATATTGCAATTAGTTCTAATATAATTGCTACATTTAGTGAACCGATGCCTAGTATAACTATTACTAATGACACCAAGCCAAGATGATAGTTATTGCTTACCTTAACTGATTGACTCTCATTCTCGTTTAAGGGAGTGAGGTCAAGTGTATGTGCCTTATCTACTAGACCTTGATTTAACGTAACATTTCATATAATGCCTTATTTTTAACCTTCAACGTCTCTTCAAACTTTAGCGATTTAATCCCACTATTTCTAGCTCTTTCTATTGCCTTCCTAGTGTAACCATCGAAATATGCTACCGATGGTTCCAAATTTCTGACTTTGCTACATTTTAGTAGCCACCCTTTAATCCTAAAGAAAGTTTCTTTATCAGACAGATGTTGTATGTTTATAAAATAGGGAGCGAGTATCAGTGATATTGCAAACTTGCGATAATCTGGAATTGACATATGCAGAAGTCTTTCTGCGTATGGTAGAATATCAGATATCTTGAAATGAGTTGCATGAAACGCGTTACTTTCAGTATTGAGCAGGATGACTGGCAAAAACTCAAGGAGACGTGTGGTCCCATGCATATCTCTTGTGCCCGTGTGATAAGGACTCTGATAAAGCATTATACTCAAAACCCCTGGGACATCATACTTGACTATCATATTGATGAGGAAAAAAGAGAGAAATGAGACTATGTATTCAATAATCAGCTTTTTTTCTAGGGTAGCCATATGTCTATTGCTAGGAGTGTTCGAAGGCGGGACTTAATTTTATGGGGTGAGGCTCATCACCCTGTACTGCATTGTTTACTTTATTCTCTTCTGTCTGTATCTGGGACGGTGGTAAAGTGGGTTGTGCAAATACCCTTGTAGATGCGGAGGTCATCAATACCGCCACTAGTCCTATCGCTAATACTAGAGCTGTTTATGATTTGACATTGAGATACCTTATTGACATTATATATTAAATTTATGTGATACGGTTAGATTGCTATTACTGAGTGACTGCAAGTACGCTATAGACAACAGCAGCTAGATTCACATATCGGATGGCATTATACAACTGCAGATTCGTCTGAAAATTCAGCCATATCCCCCTCTACATACACACGCTGTCAAAGATTAATAGAAATGCTAAACTAACTAACCTATAATGGAAAAACACATAGAAATAGTCTTTCCTGAGTTGAATGAGACAGTATTAATTAAATTAGACGATTCACAATCACCCAACACAGTTAAAGCGATACTAGATAATCTACCGATCGAAGCAAATATCAATAAATGGGGTAAAGAGCTGTATACTGACAAGACTTTAATAAGCGCACAAGAAGAAAATGCAAAATCAGAAGTTAACTTACTAGACGTTGCATTCTGGCCTGAAGGCTCTGCGTTATGTCTATTTTATGGTCCGACACCTATCAGCAAGCCTGGCAAGATTGAACCTTACTCTCCTGTCAACATAGTGGGTCACATAGTGACTGAACAAAGTGAGATAATAAACAAAGTTAAGGTTACGACGAAGGTAATTATAAAGCAATAGGATATGGCCACATGAAGTAATGCATATGAGTATCGATTTTTCAATATATTGCTATGGCAGTCGAAGACCGGCTTACAGGCTTTCTTAGGGATGCTCGCGACTGGGAGAGAAGAGCGACTAATATTCCCGGAGTATTTTTGTTGAAATTACCGTCATCCAGGACAAGACAGGCAGCCATTGCTATTGAGATTAATCCTGTTGATTCTAGTGGGTCAGCTACTAAGAAGAGAGGTATAGTATTGAGGTCTGCTTCTGAGCTTGATGAATTTAACCGTATTCTGTCGAATCAGAAATTAGTTGAATTAGCAAGAAAGATGGACCAAGTAAATCCCAAGCAAAAGGAAACAACCTCAATTGGCAGCTCTGACGTCTTTGAGATATAAGTCAATACACACTATATTATTTCTGGAAAAATGCTTGTGGCTCTAAAGAAGAATTTGGTCCTGGTGAAATAGATTATGTTTCTGCAAATTTTGATGAACTATTTGATGGATAGTTTATGGCAGTATGACGCCTGACTTATATGTAGGTAAGGTTCAATCATTTCCTCTTTTCTGTTATCGTAACGAACTTCTGATTCAGGTTCTGCTTCAATATGTCGGGTCTATCTACGAGTCCTATTAGCCTGTGCTTATCATCTATTACTGGGACTAATATAATATGCCTTTGAAGTATAATATCAATTACTTCGTTTATGTCTGTATCCTGCTTGACTGTCACAGGATTTTGTGTCATTATGTCTATGGCTCTAAGACTGTCAAGGTTTTT
>JASHSN010000051.1 GCA_030038695.1 Nitrososphaeraceae archaeon | reverse complement strand
GCTTTCAACACGCAAGAAGCTTTCTCACAAAAGAAGAACGTGTTGCACTCCTTAAGGAATATCAAGATGAGCTAGAGAAAGAAAAGCAAGGTGTAGCTGAAAGGATCAAAGAGCTTGAAGCAAGTTAATTTATCTAAGCCACTTTCCCCATATTTTTGAGCCTGTTGTCACCGCCTCTGGAACTATTTCTTCAAACGATGTTTCTTGTGTAACTATGGTTACACCTCCAAAATCTTTTTCATATTCTTCCTTCCACTCAATTGATTTTATAGCTGGTCCTTTCAGGTTCTCGGATATGGGGTGACAATAAATCATCCAATAAGGGTCAGTCATTTGTAAATATAGACACTTGTCATTTCCCACATGGGATCAGATTTGTGCTAAACCGCCATCCACAAACAGTTCAATACCTGTGATATAACTGCTGTCATCGGATGCAAGGATCGCGACGGGCTTTCGCGATCTCATTAGCTCTTCCCATGCGCCCTAGAGGGACCGTGCTCACAAGGATAGTCTTTCGTTGCTCGCTCAGTTCCACAGACATCGGTGTTTCTATCACACCTGGACTAACGGCATTGACCCGGATCTTACGGTTTTTCAAATCAACATTCCAGGAACGTGCAAACGATCGTATAGCGTACATCGATCCGACCCTTCTGCTGCTTCACCGTCTCATATAGCCGGTCAAGATCTCCCAGATTCGACACGTCACCCTGAACACCCATGGCATTTCTGCCGATTTGCTTGACTGCTTTATCGAGCTCATCCTGGCGTCGACCTGTGATAAAAACAAAGACACCTTCTTGGACGAACCGCTGTGCAGTCGCAAATCCTATCCCACTATTTCCTCCCGGTAATCGTTAGTTACAAGAGCAGAAACGTTAGGGTTTGATTCTTTCTGGGTCATGGATCATTCCATCAAATTCTAATTGTCGGAAAACTAAGAAGATCGAGAACAATGCAGAAGCCAACTATTAGCATAAGTCATGAAGGCCTGGTAAGCGAATGCGTTATAACGCCCAAAGCATTTCCTTGCTGCTCTGCAAACCAAATATTTCCTCCAGAATCTGAGGTCAGAAACTGAATGTCGGGATTTACTTTAGGTATTTCTATTTCCCTGCTCGATCCAGTTTCAGGGTCAATTACTGCGATCTTATTTGTGGTATGTTCAGCCACCCACAGGTAACCATAATTATCCATTGCCATTCCAAATGGCAATGCGATGGGGTTAAATACAGGGTAAGTTTTGAAAGTTTTAAGTACTAAATTAAAAATTGATACCGTCTTATTATCATGATCGGAAATATACAGCTTATCGTCTGACACCGGGCTCATAAATAATTCAGTAGGCAGGGGATATTCATTACTTTTTGCAGGCTGGGGATATTCATTAATTTTGTAGTTATTTATTGGATCAATGGAAGCTAATTTTCCTATTCCTTCTGCTACCCAAATTATTCCTGTTGATTTATCGAACAGAATTCCTATCGGCATTGCATTCTTCGTTGGCAGATGAAGGATCGTAAAGTTCTTTGCTGGGGTATTAAACATCAAGACTTCATTGCTATTCGGCGAAGTCAACCAAACATTATTTTTTGAATCGATGGCAATACGAGATATGGTACCTCGGGTTGGAATATTGTATAATTTAGTAGTGTTGGCAGAAGGATCGTAATGTCCAAGATGTTTTAGTAACGGATCTACGTACCATATTTGACTTTTGTTATCATGATCAAAAGCCATGACAGTTACAATACTAGTTCCATTAAGCTTATGTTCTATGAACCTGTCTGAGGTTAAATTAAATTCTAAAATCCTGCTGCTATCCACCGCAGTATCTCCTACCCATACTAGATTCCTGTTATTATCATAAAGAGGATATAGAGGTTCACTGACACTCAAAGGTATACTGTATTCTTGAATATGAAATGTTATCTGGCTCAGTTTGGGTTTAGTAGGTAAACCAAAGGATGCAGCCGGCGAACTTACTGCTTTGGACATATCAGCAACTCCCGGTACTAAACTACCAAACCCCAATTTCATAGTACTAGGAATCAGGAGAATCATGCAGGATATGAATAAAACAAATGTAAGAGGAGTAAGCGAAAGACTACTAAAATAACCCACATTTGAGAACATAGTACGACAATATTTGTACGATATTTGACTCTTTCTTCTTAGCAATACCTTCAATGTAGAAGGTGCGGAGTTATTTATGAGTGTATGAACGATATTTGTGATAAAGCGTTCCAATATGGCAAATGTGACTTATGTAATGGTTTTGAATTCAAATCATAATTAGCTAATTTCCTAAAAATGATGGTTATATCCTCATACTACGAATATAATTCTATTTTATAGAATTTGCTTGAGATTATAACAATATACAGCATATCTCAACATCGTTAAAAAATAATATCTGCAATTGATGCATTTACGGTACAGCACAAATGGTTGGAAAACGATATCTGAAAACACGGCAGTTGATATCAAGAAGAAAAGAACTCTATCTTTTGAAGTAACAAGTGAAGAAGTACATGACCTAAGATCTAACCATAGCTCATTATCCATAATCTGCTCGATTGGATGTGATTATATCCTAATTACCTGCGCACAATACGAACTAGAGCGGCGTATAAGACGGATCCGATTGATTCGAAATATTCATTAACTCTTAATTTTCTTAAGACGTGAAGTTCCAAATCTCCACAATGCAGTCACAATGGCGCTCAGCCCTGTAATCAAACCTACGATAATAGCGAGATAGGTATAATCGAACTTCCATATTGCAGTAATTTTTGTAGGACCATCCATTACTAGTGAACCTGCTGTGACGGTGGTTAGGGTGGGAGTTCCAGGGCGAGCGTCCCAGTCCCAATGATCAAACGACTGGAGAACGAAAAAGTTGGGACCTTGATTTGCTGCAAATGGGGCCTCACTGCCAGCATCGTACCACCCAGATCCGGTAGTATTCATAGCTGTTAATGCTGAGCTAACTGAAAGATAATATTGTGTTTTATATAAAGCGAATAGATTCATAGTAGTATTGCTAGCTATGTCCACGGTCCTGTTGTAAGATGGTTGACCATCTGACCATTGCCAAAAAACCGCACGTATTTTGTTAGGAACAATATTTACTATATGAGAAACGCTAACGGTATGATAACCAGATGCCAGGGGAATTTCTGCAGTCCGACTACCATTGGCCAAATGATAGTCGGACTTATGATATTTGACATCATATGTCCAACTTGTTTTGTCGATCGTAATATTGATTGGTTTTGGTGTTATGAATCCGTAAGGTTTTTCTATTTTTACAATCAACCGTCCAGGTACACCATTTGCTTGATCCTGTTTGTCTACGACTGTAATTGGCGGCAATTCATTTGGACTAATATAACCTGGTGTTCCTTTTCCACTATTATAATGGTCACTAGCACTGAAGTAAAACCATGGTTCGGAACCGACACCTTCTGGACTAAAAAAGGCAGTAAATCTTAGAAATACCAAATATTTTTCTCTCGGATTTGGAGCAACAATAGGGAAAGAGTGAGAATATGCTTGGCCTGGTTTTAATATGCCTGATGTATCATG
>JASHSN010000429.1 GCA_030038695.1 Nitrososphaeraceae archaeon | reverse complement strand
TTCCTCGGAATATTTGGCATGACAGGCCTTGCAGCGTATGTTGGTCTCCTAAGAATAGGCCAGCTCAAAGAAGGTGAGACTGTATTTGTCTCGGCCGCTTCGGGGGCAGTAGGTTCAGTAGTTTGCCAAATTGCAAAGGTGAAGGGATGCTATGTTATTGGAAGTGCTGGCTCAAAAGAAAAGGTGAGTTGGCTTGTCAACAAAGCTGGTGTAGACTATGCATTCAATTATAAGGAATTAAAGGATCAAAACATCTCGACAGAACTAAGAAAGGCATACTTGCAATCTTCAAAAGAAGAAGAAGGAATTGACCTTTACTTTGACAACGTAGGTGGGAAGCATTTAGAAGCAGCACTTGACAACATGAAAACGCTTGGTAGAATAGTACTTTGTGGAATGATTTCTGAATATAATGCTACTTCTCCAATGCCTGGTCCATCGAACATATACCTAGCAATTACAAAGAGACTCAGGCTTCAAGGATTTATTGTCAGGGACCATTATGATATGACTAATCAGTCTCTTAATGACATGACCAAATGGGTGAAGGAAGGAAAGATTAAGTGGAA
The DNA here is from genome assembly GCA_030038695.1 of Nitrososphaeraceae archaeon. Lineage (GTDB taxonomy): Archaea > Thermoproteota > Nitrososphaeria > Nitrososphaerales > Nitrososphaeraceae > Nitrosopolaris. Next base: position 3,007 of record JASHSN010000429.1, on the reverse strand, counting down.
GGAAACAATATTTGAGGGTCTTGAGAATGCTCCAAAAGCGTTCATAGCACTATTCAATGGTGAAAACTTTGGCAAGACCTTGGTGAAAATTGGTCCTGTTTCTTAAATCTACAAAGGACTATGTTACTATACCTATTCTGTTTATTGTAATTCCACGCAGCTACCAGACTATGGCCTTTCTCAATTGCTGGGTCTGTTGTTGCATGCAATAGACATATGTTTTGCATTTTGCATTTCGTTACTTTCTTAAGAAGAATAAGCTATATTCAGGCTATCCCACCCTATGTCATATCGTCAATATTGAGTTTATTTACTTCCATTGAAAGACATGTAAAATTGCCTTTTCCAATTATCTAGGGATAGCTTAGTTTGTTCTTCTTAACCTTTGCCGTCATGATGTATTTAGCAACGATTGATTGTTGGGTTGTGCGTTAGGTGGTTCTGCACTACAATACCAAACATCTAGTGGTTACGACAGGGTGGTTATGATTGCAACCACAGCTAATTCCATTAGCAGCGCCTTTTTGGATCCCTTTTGTTTACTTCTTGTTAGTAATGTCATTTTATGAAATCTACCTGCCATTACTCTGCAATTTCGTAATAAGGGGGCTTAATTCTTGCACCCTATTATGAATATGTAGGAAATTCATGCCTTTATCGGTAGTCTTGAATGTTCGTTCTCCATCAAGATATTCTAATAGACCTTGTTTTATAAGAAGTACGAGGTATTCTCTTGTCATCGTATGGGAAAGGTATACATCATACATTATTTTCGTCAATCTAATCCTATTGCCGTTAGCACTTTCTAATATTTGCGCGATGATTTCATTTCTATCTCTATACTTCATATTTTATATCAATATGCATAGAATATATAAACCTATACCTGTATACGTCTATACGGCCATATGTCAACACGTTATGAAGGCATAATATTAATATATAAAAACATCCATACGTTCGGATATATAGAAGATAAACAATAAATAAATAAATAAATATATCTGTTCATATTAATATCTTACATGGAAAGAAATGAGACGATAGATGAAAGTAAAACTACGGTGGTCATCCCTGCCGAACTGCTTGATGATTTCAAACATTTGGCTATAGATATGAAAACGACAGTAACTGCGCTTATCGTGGGATCGATGAGGCTCTATCTTAAAGAAATTAAGAAGAAATGAATCCAGCATATCCTGCCCTGTGGTAATAGAGGACAAGAGCTGCCTCAATTGTAGCTAAATAACGTAAAGTCTTTCTTCTATTTTGTAGATCATCTGTCTTGTCGATACTACGTAATCTATAGTTAGATAACGTAGAGTGCATCTCTACATGTAAAGTAGAAACAAAGACTGCTTTAAACTGCTACTTATCCTGTTTGCTTCTCTAAAAGTCCAGTGTCACTGTCACAAATGGGTTTTCTAAGGTCATTTACCGGATTCAGTCCAGTGTCACTGTCACAAATGGGTTTTCTAAGGTCATTTACCGGATTCTCTTTCATTCACATAATACCAATCCCATTTGTCGCCTTGAAATGTTTTCTCACGTGCTCATTAGGGAAAGAATCACAAAAAACATACATCTCCACAACTCAAACATAAACGCAAGTATTCTACCAGTTGTATGTAATGATACTTCGATAAACCTTTTATATCTGCTAGTTAATTTAGATTCGTCATGAGAAGCGTTTCCTTACATTTTTCCGGAAAAACAATCTTTCTTTTAATTCTTATCGCAGCTAGTACTGTTCTTATCCCGCTCATAAACCAAAACCAGATTGGAATGGCACAACAGCAAAATAATCAGACGTCGTCATCTCTAAACAATCAACAACAAACTAATGGTATATCCTTTCAGATTGGTAATACCACGTTCTATCATCATATGGCTGTTGTTAATGGTGTTCAAATACACTACGTTATTGGGGGTCACGGTGACCCAGTAGTTTTATTACATGGATGGCCAGAAACATGGTATGAATGGATTCATGTAATGCCAGCTTTAGCCAAGAACTATACTGTTATTGCACCTGATCTACCAGGGCTTGGAGACTCTTCAAAGCCATTAACTGGTTATGATGGTAAAACTGTGGCTGAAGATATACATCAACTAGTTACTCAGCTGGGATTTAAAACAATTTTCCTAGTGGGTCATGATATCGGAGCACAGATAGCCTATTCTTACGCAGCTGCGCATCCTACGGAAGTAAAGAGGTTAGTAGTCAGTGACATTACTATTCCCGGTTTTGCCCTCCCTCCCGGAAGAACGGTACCATGGTTCATTCCTTTTCTTCAGACTCCTGATTTGCCAGAAGCTCTTGTAGACGGAAAGGAGACAACGTTTTTGTCATGGTTCTATCATAATCTCGCGTATAATCCAGCTGCAATAACTCAGGCAGATATCAACGAATATGTTAGCCATTATTCTGCTCCAGGCGGAATGCGTGCTGGATTTAACTATATGCGAGCTTTTTCACAGGATGCAATTCAAAATGTGAATTATTCTAAGACTAAGCTTACAATGCCAGTACTGGCAGTAGGAGCAGGATACATTCCAGCATTTGGAGGTAATGTTACTAGTAACTCCATACTGGGGGACTCCCCACTGTATGGAATGCAGGCATTAGCTCAAAATGTCCGAGGTATACAAGTTCCAAATTCAGGTCACTGGATTCCAGAAGAGCGGCCAGACTTTGTAATTAAATTGCTTGACAATTTCTTTGCTGGTAATTCTACTGGAACAAGAAAATGAAAACTAGCCACCAACTTTGAAATTGTATTACAACAGAGCATAAAAGTTAATTATATTTCGTAATGTTTGCTATGCAATATATTACGTACCTTCCTTGAAGTCTTCAGATGTAATACTTATCTCTTCAGATAGGAGAACGCCCCAGGTAAACTCCGAATCCACCTTCACTTATCCGCCAAGCATGTGTTTCTTCGCTGGAGGTGATTCTCTAGTAATCCCGGCTGGTATACAGAAGTTTATTGAGAATAAAAAG
>JASHSN010000428.1 GCA_030038695.1 Nitrososphaeraceae archaeon | reverse complement strand
CATCGGCAATTATTTCTGTTCCCACCAAATTTCTTCGTACCACTTCTCTGACCGCATCACGTTGAGAAGGATTTATCCTTCCACTCTTTGATTTTAGGTGCATAATATTATATCCTGCCAAATACATCGATACAACCTTACGTTTTACAGAATTGCCAGTTTCATCGTGTAGGATTACTGTTATAACCTCCTCATCTGAATTAACAACGCTTACTGAATTAGGAAGTATAGACAAGGAATTATTGGCTTCACGAATAATTGTTACCGGATCACCGGGTTTAAGGTGCATCTTATTCATCCATCTTTTAGGTAAAGACAATATGTATGTAGATCTACCTGTAAATTGTATCTTACGTACTTCCTTTTCTTTAGTGCTCAACAAGGATCTTGGAATTTGCTTAAACATATTATGATAATTAATTATATAACATTATACACGATATAATATACTATATAGCTTTTATTCAACTAGTTGGAATTATCGTAGGTGACTTTATACGGAAAAAACACCAAATCCGGCCTACCACCTATGGGAACAGGAATAAACCCGGATAAACGGCTATTATAGTCACTTTCCAAGTAATAGGCTGATGGTGTTGCCCCAAAGCGTGATCTCGAAAAAGCTAAAGATTGGCGACTTCGGCTATCGGGGTTTCCAATCAACCTCATAGAGCCAGTGTCCGGTATTATCTGTAAGGTAGAACAAAAGTTTATTCATCATAGAATGTCGAGAATATATATCCTCCATATAGCATTACAAGATCTATACTTTTCCTTCTTCCGCAGTTGAATGACCTTGGTCAATTCATACTAGGATTCACGGCGTAGGGATGGAAAAGCTCTTTCATTTCTCCGCACTTGATCATCGTACTAATTATCTGCTCAACTTTTTCAGGACCATCATTCTTTCGTACGAACTATCAGAAAGACGGCCAACTGCGCGCCACGTGGGCGAGTCGTCGAGCTACTAGATAGACTAAACGACTGGTTAGAAGAATGATGATTATGGCATTGGTGGTTAGTTGAACAAATCCTTGACCAATATCTTCTGACTCTTTTGGTCACTAATGTGATGTGCGGTTGGCAATTAGTTGTACTAACCTGGGTGTCAGATAATGATTACTTGGACCAAGGTGTAAATGCGCACAATGGAAATTAAAACCCAAGTGAAGGAGACGGATGACCATTCTCAGGTATGGTAACTAATAATGTGCCATAAGCCATAAATATATTAAAACAGAACCCATTAAAATCGTTAACGTAACATAATATACGCGATATTCTATAGTAATCTGTCGAAGTTGGTTAAGAAACACGATGGCCCAGGTGAGATCGCTGAAATTATTAAGACGTTGACAAAGTATGGATATGCGACTGGTTAGAGGTTACGGTTTCCTCCCGAACTCGATGTTCAATATCAGACATGAAAATTAGACCTGATAGGAGAAACGCCAGTCATCATATAGAAGGGGACAAGGGTGACATGTGTTGTCCTGTATCCATGCGTCTATGTCTCCGTCAATTGTATTCATCGATCCATAGTTACATCCATAATTCTACACAAGGAATATGCAAAATACGTCCCAATACGTCCCATTGAAAGTTTAGTTTATCTACTTGTATGCTGCTCCGGCTTAGCACAATGATACAAACAAAAACAATAACAATGTTTAACCATTTTAACTGGGGCAATAGGAATAGGAACGGCAACACAATCAACACAGGGCCAACCACGCGTTCCTCCGGCAGTGATCGCGGCAAATCGTCAGCAACTAGTTAGTTCAAATATTTTAGGACAAAATGTTTATCCAGCAATAACAGCAATACAGAAGGCAATAACACAGAAAACAGCCGCAGCCGCAGCGTTTGAGGAGGCCTATGCCATGACAGTATCCCCCAGTTTAATATTCTCGAATAGAGCAGAATTGTTCGTTCAGCAGCTTCAGCATGCAGGAGAGGCCCGGCATCCCTAGGCCGAACTTAACCTCCTTCTTAAGGCATTCTAAAAGAGGCTTCATATATCGGAATTCATTTGTAAATATAGCAAGGGTCTCACAAGATTTCTCTTCCAGAGGATAAGAAATTACTAAGTCAAACGCTAACGCTACCTGTTTTACAAACGACAGGAACGTTTTTCCACGCGGTTATTTTACCTATCGGTTTTGTGTTGATTGGTAAATAAACTTCTGATGCGATATGTAAAACTTCACATGGGTCTTTTGCAGTTGTTCTTGGACCATGTGACATCGCTAAAAATCAAGGCCCATTTAGAACTAATTTTGCTGCAACTAATGGAGACGAGGCATCAATTACAGGTAATGTTAAATGTATCATTTCAACTGTAGCACAAGCACAATCTAGTTACTGACAAGGTTGCTAGCCTATAAAATGTCTAGTTAATACTGAAAAGAGAATCTAAATAGGATCTGCTCGTTGCATGGTCAGGGAATTTTACAATAGGTCTGCCATAAGTCACAGGTTTCTTGCAATTATTCTCAACACAATCGCCAGTTGGCCTGTTGGACTCACTATGCTTACTGGGGCTACCTCAACTAAATGTCACTTATGATTTATCACAAGTACTCCTGACTAAGCTAGATTAATATCCTAAAAGCATTATTAGAAGCGTTTGAATATCCAATATATCCAACAATTGGATTCATAGCAACCCTGCTGGGACTTGAGGCAGCCTGGCACTTTACAGCATGCAAGATTCCTGATAAGAAGATAAAGCCTTGTATGTATAAGCAGGCAAAATTGGCTCTAGTGCGTCCATAGTTCTAAAAAGGAAAGAGTCTATGCATGCATAGGGTAGAAAAAGTAGCATGCTATAAGTTAGGAGAGGCGTAGTGCTGAATTAAGTGTCAACTACGAACCCTCAATTTTTTCATCTACGAACCTTGCTTTTTCGTTGCGGCTCTTAGGACTCGTAGGTTGACTAATATAGTCTTGGTAAAATACCGTTTCTTTATAATGCCAAGTAGACGCCGATCAATGCTTCATATTCAGCCTTTGTAGACGCCTAAAACTAGACCTGGTACTGCGGCTGCTTCCAGATCTGGTTATTACATCATCACTCTCTAATAGTTTACGATGTTTACATCTGCCAACATACAGTGAGGAGCAATTTCTAGAAGTATCAGCCAAAGTATTGCATAAGCTGAAAATTGCTCATGTCATTGGAAAAGGAGTGTGGAAGGAGAGAGGTGATATTCATGATGTGATCTCAATTGGTAAGTTGGTACGAAAAAATGATGGCCCTGACGAAGTAAAGCTTATCATTTAATCGACAAGAATTCTTGTGCATCAAAAAAACTTTTTAGCTCTTTTGAGATCTGATTGCAGAATATCCCTAGAATTTCAAAATCAACCAGGTTAAGTTTCTTTTCACTAAACATAGCCAGTACACCGATGGCATCGCGATTGTAGGTTAATGGATATCCTGCAAAGGACTTCAGCTTCTCTTTCCTTGCCCACTCTGGGTGTTTTATCCTTGGATCGTTTACGACATCATTAGTGATTGCAGGTTTTTTCGTTTTTATTATTGCTCCAATTTTAACTGAATTTATTGGAACTTTAGAAAATTCCCCGTGAATGTTCTTGTATTTGCCAGCACTAAATTTTAGGGTCAAATACTTTCTCCCCTTATCGACTAGCCAAATTCTTGCAAATTTTGCATCAAAATATTTAACTAGATTTTCCACAATCAATTGAAGTTTATCGTTTAGATTATCATATTTTTGCAATGAATTCAGAACCTTATATACACGCGATTTCCTTTCGATCATATCGTGTTCATCGAGTATTGCGTAAGGAGAAGCCTTTATAGCCTTTGACTCGTATGAACGATAGTTCGTTTCGCGTTGACACTGAAATAATGCATTTACGCGTTATTTCAGTGCTTGTCAGACGAGAGTTAACAGGCTAGAAAACAGACGTTAACGTACGCCATGATAAGTGAAGTTCCACCGGCCAATCAGTTCCTCACACACATATTACGTATTCTTCTATTCTTAAAGTATTTGACAAAATACCAGGTTAAAACCGGTGGTAGTTGACCACTCGTAAGCCTACTATAGATGAGATAACCATTTAGATAATGGTAGCGACCGGGTTTGTATGACTCAAAATTGTTTTTGTTATTCATATACACCGGTAGACCATTCAAAGGGATGAAAGATGATTAGATAGGTTTAAGCTGATGAGTAGGATTAGTTACGACCAATAAAGATGAACAAATGATATCTAAGCTCTACCCACCAATAAGCGTTGCCGCCTTTGTAAAGAAAATAATTGCTCTCTGAGTTTGACTTCTCAAATAGACTTTAGACGCTCTAAAATATCAAATTAATGATAGATGATTGAGCACAACGTGAA
>JASHSN010000427.1 GCA_030038695.1 Nitrososphaeraceae archaeon | reverse complement strand
GCGGCGCAGGTGGACCCGGTAGCCCTGGCTAGAATGACTGGAACTATCTGAGCAATAGACTGATCCTGTTTCATTTTAGACCTCTCGAATCTAACTGCCTGATACGGCAGTATTGACGGCCTTAGACTAGAATGTGAACAAAAATCTGACAGTAAAGCTAAATCCTGCCTTATATAATCTAGGGGGATGATGGATTCCAGACTTTCAGAAAATTGCAACCCCGTACAGATTTTGAAGCAAAATGAAACCCAAAGGATAAAGAAAGTTTGAAACCAGCTCCAGAAACCCACGTATGGATAGATTGGATAGGAAAGGGTTATTGAAATGAATTTCTTACGTATGTTTAAACACAAAGAATTTGAAAATATTTGCGGTTTTGACGGCGTCAAGGATATAATAAGGCGTGTCTTGGACTCTGAGGAAAATTTCAATCTCGCGCTAATTGGTCAACCATCTAGCGCAAAGACTCTCTTCTTACTTGGTATATTAGAAGCAAGAAACGGAGTTTATTTCGATGTCTATAATCAATGCCTAGATATGCTAGACAAGGAGACGCCAAATATTATATGCATTGAAGAGCTTGATAAAATGTCGAAGAATTTCCAAAACCATCTAATTAACTTTTTAGAAAATGGACACGTTAAGGCAGACCGAATGGGTCGTAGCTTTCAGCTTGAAATAAAAAATTGTAAAGTATTTGCCACCTGCACTGACATAAGTGGGTTATCCGATTCTATGAAATCACGTTTTAGTCGGCTACGTTTGGCGGCGTACAGTGAAGAGCAATTTTTAGATGTAGCGGTTAGGGTGCTACCCAAACTCAAGGAAACTACTGCTCGTATGATTGGGGCACAAGTATGGAACCAAGGAAACAAAGATGTTCGTGATATCATAAGAATCGGTAAGCTCCTAAGAAATATTGACGGTAGAGAACAAAGATGAGTTATATAGAGACCATGACAAGGCGTAACCAGCGCATGAACTGAACGGTCTTGTTTATCTACAAGTCAAAAACACTTGATTTATGATGAAATTCTTCGTTAAACCCCATTTAAGAAATTGCTTTACTGCATCACAAGTATCGCCTTGTAAAATAAGTTTGGCATCTTTATACATTCTGCTAGTTCAAGTCTTTCTCCTCTCGTTCTACCACTACTGCTACACTATTTGATACTTCAATCTAAGAACGTATTTGCGTTATGATTACTACGAAATAACACAAGTTGAGACTGATCCTGTTTATGATTATAAGATCCGACCATCAACAGCTTGATTGCGCATTTTATCTCAGTATTTCTTTTGTTTGCGTGTAAAGATAAAAGTCACACAGCTCACAGAAATAATACAGACTATCGAAGCTAGAACATAATTCCATTATATCTGAACATCGGGGACATTCAATTTCAAATTGTAATTCTGTCTTGATACCACTCTTATGGTTCTCTTTCATATTCTCTTGCTGTTGATATTGCAAATTTTTCGAAGTAGTCGGTGTGACAAGCCTTTTGCTCATCACATTTTTGTTTGACCTCTTAGTCAAGTCCCTTACACAGTAAGTACCACTAGTAGAAACAAAAATCTATTGGCAATGAACACATTACCTCAATATAGAATAATACGATCTATGTACTCCAGCTCCTGCACTCAAATTCAAGCTACCGGAAAATTTCCAAAAAGTCTTAGGCAAATCATTTGTAATATGACAGATATGGGCATATTCACGGAAAAATCCATGAATAGGTCACACCCATATCCCACGCTTCGCCTGTGTTTTTGAATCTCGATACCTCCAATAACTTCCTACGATACCGATCTATCATGATCAAAACTATATCTTAATTCTTAACTCCGTTTTGATATTGTGCCGCTAAGTGCTATCTATTACAGCTCAATTGTTTACAACTACTTTGTTATCTGAGCTGAATCGATTATTTTCTGAACAGTTGGCAGATAAGTGGTATAATTTGCTTCTGGGACTACATATGTAATGAAATAGCCTTTCTTGCCAACTATTGAAATTAGCTGCATTGCCTCAAATTTACCTTGCGGTACTATTGTTGTATACACTATTTTGTGTGCTGGATTACCTGCAAAGCTTGCAGGAGTCGATGAAACAAGGTGGAGACTATTTCCATTGTGTGTCAACTGGTTTTCCCTTGTGGTGACTATGGTAGCTAATGTTACGTTTCGGTAATTAACATTGCCTGTCAGAAATAAGACTCCAGACGATTTTGCAGTTGATTTGAACGCGACAACTGGAACAGAGGAGTTACTACGAGATAGCTCTAGCTTAAGCCAATTCGAAGGATATTTCACTGTTATTCCAAACGCAGTATTGGAATAGGTCTGGAAATTGGTATTTGTTGCTGATGTGGTCATGTTTGCTGCTGTAGTTGGATGTTGTGCTAGCGAAGTTTGAGGTATAGATCCAGGTAATAGCAGTGATATTGTCATAAATAGTAAAGCCAGTCCTGATGTGATTGCTATAATAACTCGAGACATCAACCTAAAGGTATTCTGCCTTGTATATATAAGGGGGAAAGGTTATCATATTTTCCTATCCAGATTAATCTTGCTCAACTAGACCACCTTTTCGACTCTCTCATACAACCAGGTAACTGTGTAGGGAGCTTTTGAATTTCGAGATAAGATCCCTATATAACGAGATCTTGTATCCTTGCTCTTTTTAATTCGGATATCATATTTTTTTGTTCTTGTAACGCCTCGTGCGGATCGCGTGGATGCAAAGCAATTCTAATCATTTGTGTATTCTGATGATCTAATAGTTCGAAACGTCTTCGATCTCTGGCAATATTTGGGATGTTCTTTTGCGGATGTCGCTTCGAATCCTAATTTAAAACCTTTGGAACTTTTATTTTCTTAGATGGTTTATGCGAAACTAATAAAAATTCCTCTTGCATTTCTGCTAAGGTGAATCCTAGTTTCTCTAATACTCTAATACTTTGATAGATCTATCATTTAGCTTCCAATCTAGTGGTATAAACAGATAGTCTTTATGCTTATTCTTTGAAAGATCTGAAGACCTGAAAGTATCTCCTCTTCTGCAACTTCTCTTTTATGACGAAGAAATCATCAAATTGACCGTTTCTGTCCTCGTGATAGAGACCATGTAAAACAATTTCACATCCCTACGATTTGATTTGATCAACAAAATCAGGAAAGACTGAAAGGCCCTCTTTTTCATTGAAAAATGGTACCTGGCAATGGATTGAAAAATGGAAATTTTACGCTTTTTCGAGCTCGTTGCTAATAATATTTTCTCTGAAAAGGCATGACATGCGTCGCGTATCGTAATTATCGCTATCTTCATGGTCGATCATGCTGAAATATAATATATATCCATTATCTGTGCCGTAGTATTTCACGCGAATAAATGAGCGAATAAACGCTTATATTATATTTATTGGGCGTTCGAGGATTATATCAGACATCATAAAATAATACCTTGGGTAATGATTCAGTTTACAATTAAAGCTTTTTTTAATTTAGGCTATATGGTGTAGACCACGGGGCACTGGTCCTGTTAAGTTAGCGATAAAGGTGCCTACGAACTCTCACATTCTATGAGTAATTGAATGCGAGACAACATCCGAAGGTATTATACCGTATGTATTATACTTATATGCTCCAGGCTACAGTCTCACGACATTGTATGGACACTATAAAGTTTCGATAGCAGAAACTAGTTGCTCAAACTGTTTTGCAAAAGGATGTTCTGGCTGGTATAACACGGTCAGGAATTCTTTTCTGCTGAATTGTATATCACAATAGCACGGGATAGTACAAATTACCTCCATGCCAGTTTCATTTATTAAAAAATTTTCAATATACGTCTCATTCACTTGCTGATTCATCAGAACCGGTGGGGACGTTCCAGTCGCGGTTGCCCGGGAATGAAGCATTATATCGTTCAAGACATTATTTGGAAGACAGTACCCGCTTACTCTATTGCATAATAGGAAGGATTTGGTTCCAAATTTTGTAAACGAGCCATAAATTTCCGCAACAAGCTCTCTAGTGCCAACAATGTCGAGATCAGCCATTTTAAGTGTCAAAAGAAGTGCATCTGCAATCACCAGAGCATTTATAGACCAATATCTTATACCCGAACTAGTATCGATTATAATATAATCTACTTGATACTCAGAGAGCAGCATTTCCCTTAACAGTACAAATCGCCTAAACAAATGCTTTTTGGAGGTATCTTTTCTACCTGTAAGTTGTGAGGATCCTTCAAGCTTATAGATTTCATCTTTCTTTGCATCGCAAAAGCCAACCCACAGCTGACCAGACTTCGTCTTGCTAGTGTTAGTATTACTAATACTACCAACTCCATGATTTTGTATTAATGGAGTGAAATTTAGAACTACCTCTTTAAGTTCAGCATTTTCAAATAGAAAATCATTGATCCATTTCTTAGGATCTGCTTGAAAATATGACTGAAGGCTTGGTGCATAAACATCCATGTCCAAAAGAAAAACGCGATATCCCTTCTTTGCCAATAACGCAGCAAAATTGGCAGCAAGGGTTGTTTTGCCGGTGCCACCTTTATATGAATGAAAAGCAATACACTTCGTCAATTTTGCAGAGTCTAAGGATACGCCGTTACTGGCATATATAGGGGTTATGTGTGCTACAATGCACGACACATTGTATAGTCCAGTAACAGGTTGATGAATTGTGGTTTGGTAAATCGGAAGAAAGTGTCTTTTATCATCTAAGAATGATCATGATATACTCCTTGACATGACCCCACCACACATCTCGGAGACATATGTATGCTCATAGCAGTTCAGATGCAACCCACAATGCTTCTTAGATCAAGGGCTTAGGTTTAATAATGCATGGTGATGATACTCATTGAAGTCAGTTTGGGTCTTACTAATCGCATTACGACTTTATTAAAGCAGAAGTTGAATATTCTTCTCAGTAGATTTGAGGATCCTAGAGAAGGACTCGATTATTCGTATACTAAACAGACCGAATTGCTAAACAAGTTAAGACGAGATATCGCAGGAGTGATCACCGCTAAGAAACAGCTTGAAATGCAAAAAACTAAACTCTGGGAAAATATTCGTACTCTAGAGGAACAAGCGCAGCGTGCAATCTCTCAAAATAGGGAGGACCTATCTAGACTTGCATTGGAACGAAAGAACGCAAACATGTTGCAATTGCGACCTCTAGACAAGCAGATAACAGAGATGAAAACGGAACAGGACAAGCTAGAAGAGACAGAAAGACAGCTAGCTACAAAAGTCGAAGAATTTAGATCAAGGAAAGAAGTCATAAAAGCACAATATTCTGCAGCTGAGGCACAAGTGCGAATCAAGGAAAGTGTGACAGGTGTCTCTGAGGAAATGGCAGATGTAGGTATGGCAATGACCCGAGCAGAAGATAAAACAGAGCAAATGAAAGCTAAAGCAAAAGCGCTAGATGAAATGATCGATTCTGGAGTTCTCACAGACTATACAAATAAACGCGATGATATGATTGAAAGAGAACTCGAACAAGTAAGCGTGACGGCCTCAGTCGAAGAGGAATTGGAAAAGTTAAAGGTTGAGAATGCGAAAAAGAAGAAAAAATCTGCATTAGAGCAGATTAGTTGAAGGTTAGAGATCAGTAAAGATGCTGCCCTTGCAGCACGCAAAGTTGCAGGGGACTTTACAGCCTGTCTAGGATCGGCACTGCCACCGACTTACTTGTAGGTGTGGTGATGTGAAAGATTTTTCGGGTATCCAGGACCCTGCTAACCTCTCTATTGCAAAACACTTCTCTCTGGAAATTTAAGATCTTCAAATCTTTTTTTGCGTAGCTTTTTAGCATATTTCAAGTCAATATCCATTATAAGTATTTGTTCATTTACCGAGGATCCAATTCTAAGTTTTGGGATAGCAATATCTGTCTTACTGTCGTATTTGAAGTCAACAAAGATGCTCTTCCCTTTATAGACTTTGTTGATATCACAAACATTTGGTGCCGCAATTGGTACTCTATTTTCAAGCGCTCTTACCTGTACATACATATGCCACGGCTTAATCCCTTCGTGCCTTATTTTCGAGGGGAAAAATAGTATGTCTGCTCCTTTCTTTACTAATGCTCTGGATACCTCTGGAAAAACGATATCATAACATATACCTATTCCAAACTTAATATTGCTAGATTCAAATACTTGTACTTTGTCCCCAGCTCTTATGACTTTGCGTTGTAGACCGAATGGGTGAATTTTTAATTGTTTACCTAATATCGTTCCTTCATTTGTGATTACAGGACAGGAGATTTGGAATGAGCTGGTTCTATTTTCGGTCTGTTTACTTTTTTCTATAAAAGCGCCTGGAATTACAGTCATATTGTATTCTTTTGCAACAGTGATTATTTTGACAAATTGTGTTTCAAAATTTGCCAATATTTTTGTAAACCATAATTCTGGCAAGCATACTATATCTGAATCACATGATCCGCTTCTCTTTAGTAGCTTCAACGCATGTCTTGTCGCATTTTCTTGGTTATTTTGTAAGCCCATCTGAGCAAGCGCAACTCTCAGCACATCTAATCCTAGACATCGCGTAATAAAGCCTTTGTAATCCAATTCCTTCCAAAGATGTGTTGCGTGGCCAGTATTGTTAGTTACGTTCGATACTAATAGTAAGGAAAGTAAATCATTCAAAATATAACGGGCCCGTTAGTCACGACTACTTTGTTCGTGTGTTTAAGACATCCTTGTTCTTTCTACGTAGCCCCGCAGAATTGGTTCTACTTATGTCTTCATTTCATTATGTGAGAACAGGTTAATACTTCAAAAATCGACTACACTTTTTTCTGCTTATAGGAAATCTATCCGAGCTTTTATTGTTTAACCATAATGCTTGATTTAGTTACGCATAGGCAGATCGAGCTAATATCTAGTTCTAGAAGAATAAGAATCTCTTAATAAATCACGAGGATAGTAATTGTCAGAATAGATTGACGCTTCTTTTTTTTGTATATGAGTAGTATACATGTGAGGTTTGACCTTGTTAGCAGGAAGACAAAAAAATAGAGATCAGACAACACATCAAATATAGAACATGGATAAAAGAGATAGAAACAAGTATGATAAATCTAATGCATAAACAAACCTCTTCATCTTGCTCGTTGCTGGTAACGCTGTTATAATTATTGAAGATTTCAGGAAAATGTGAGATTGGGATTTTCATGATATGAAAATCCATATCAACTTGGGTGGACACTTTCCCGGGTATTGCATCAATTATCGATATTTGCAATTGCTGAGCGTAAAATCATCACTCGGCACCTATTTTGGTAATACCCAGGATAATCTTCGAATGATCAGCCTCTATTCTGTAGTAATATAAAGTGTATATTTATCTCCTAATGGCATTGTTAATCGCTTTATTTTCTCATGTTCGGCTGGAACATATTTTCCTTTCCCGATCTTATCTTCCAAGAGTTTATATCTAGTTCTAGTGACTTATTGCTATCTTCTGGACTGAGCAAATTCTTTACTCCTTCGTGATGTTAAGAGTACATAATTCTACTGTTAAGGGCGCAGATCGTCACTAGTCTTATATTCGGATCCAAGCTCCGAAAAGAAAGCTCATGATATCCTTATAGATTCTTCCGTAATCAATCATTAGGTTATAGATTACCATGATTATATTAAGTGCTTTGTACGAGAACTACGAAACAAGAATGCCGGCTTATTCATCAGCTTAGTATATGTTATCTTCTCACTATAATTGTCTCAATCGATCATACAATGAAAAATTTGAATCATTATAATTAATTAAAAGTATTAGAATCGAAATATGGTGATAACCATCCTAAGCCAAATATATCATAACACCGAAGTTGACAATATGATTAAGGTAGCATTAGTATTATTCACAACCATGTTGATCGCGGCTGCGTTTGGATATACTTACCATGTGGTATATGCTCAAAGCTTCTCAAAAAAGAGCTCCACCAATTGTGAAGGCGACGTATGCCGTACGTTGGTATGTATCAACAACACATGTCATACATCAACTAATCCAGCAGAAATACTAAATTCGATGCCCCAAATGAAGTCGCATGGATTACTTTCGAATTCAATTCAACAATTATTAAATTCGACTAACCCATAGAACTGGTGATATTATTAGTAGAGCCTCTTGATTGTTTTTGAAATGCAATCCTTGCAACTTTGCCATTATCTTTTTTATTTCCTTATTGGATGTATACAATGTCAATCTAAGGAGATGTAACGGACTGTCATCGGAGATCAACAATATTTTAAATTTGGATATGTAAGTCCTGTCAAGAAATCAAGCAGAACTGCTATATGTTGCATAACTTCTATAGAAGATAAAGAAGTTATTAGAGTCGAGTAAAAGGTTCATCTGATTATAATGCTGTTGAAGAACGCAGAATAAATAAGATTGCTAACGCGATGCCTTATGTCTCATCCCTCGCGTAATGATCCACGATTGTTATTGCTTTACCATTTAAACAATTTCAGTACCTTTCAGAAACAAATTCTCAACAATCTACATGATATGTGTTCCATAAACATAATGGATAAAATCTACTCAGTAGCAGTAATCTAATCCATATCACAATAATCTTTCTAATGATTTTATCTTAGGTTTAATAGATTGACAATTTCTTCTATATTGTTAGCATTAGATGTGAAGCATCACAGATATACTGTAGTGGAAGAATGCTTTTGAGAAATTAACCACAAGATGACGAGTATAGGAAAGAACCATATCTATTACACTATTGGCAATAGAAATGACGGAGGATCAAAATGGAGTCTAGCTATTTGTTGTTGTTAACCTTTATCCCATTCCTTTTTATTACTACTCCAGTTCTTGCTCATAGCAAAGCTTTCACCGCGGGATTCAAAGCGGGCATCACCAATGAGAACGATTCACAGTGCAATGTATACGGGGATGCGGCGGGTTTGGAATCTGCTGAAAGTGATTGTAGGAGAGGGTTTGTTCAGGGTCAGTTAGAAGTAATGGAATCTACACCTCAATACCAATTCGGTCTTATGGCTGGTAGGCATGATTCTATAATTGCTAATTCCACGGACGATGCGCATGAATGCAATATCTACACCAACATTTTTGAATATAATAGCTGCGCAAAGGGCTTTGACTCTACCTACCATTATTCATACAAGGGGCCTTTAGCTATAATAGCAACAACCACCATTCATTGTAATGCAAATGATAACGCGTCGAATTCTTGTTACCACTTGGGCGAAAATGATGGAATATACGCTGCTACAGCCCTCATAAAAATATGCCATAGAAGCGCACCGCAAAATCCAACTGGCCACCATAGCTCTGAATATGTGCTTGGTTTTAGGAATGGTTGGCAAAATGCAAATACCGCTTCTGAGAATAACGATGGTAGCTACGGAACAAATAATTGTAAAGTATGATATGTTCCTAAGATTTCGTGCACGAAGTGATTGTTTACATTATAAGGAAGAACAAAATTATCAGAATATCTGACATAACTATAAGCACCGTAAGACAGTGAATGATTCCGGTTTCGCCATATTTACTCAGTCTTCGTTTCAGTATAAATAACCGTAAAGGTAATCTCAAATCGTCACTAGATTAAGATCACCAATCCGTTATCCCGGTTCCTTTGTAAATTATCAGGGAACACTTTGTAAATCAACATTAATTTTTAAGATAACGGTCGAGGTTTATAGAAACTGATTTAATTGTCGTAAAGTGATAAAGTAGTTATTCTTGTAATATTTACTAGCATTGAATTAGATACGACATTTGTAGATTTAATAAGTCAAGATGAGAAAAAGCTAGATTTGTCTTAACCAAAGGTGCAATGAAATATTTCAATCGGAATAAACGATCAAAAGTAGTAGAATTGAATTATGATGATCACAATCCTAAACCAAATATACTCTAATAGGAAAAACATAAAATGAAATAGAATGTTCTCGATAATGGTAGCAATAGTATTGTTCACAACTATGTTAATGATATTGCCGGTTGTATTGGATTATTCTAACCATATGGCAGATGCATTCTCAAAGAAGAGCTCGACCAATTGTGAAGGTGATGTATGTCACACATCAATATGTATCAATAACAATTGCCATACGTTAGTTTCCAATTTAACTCAACAGCTAGATTCGATGGTGCAAACGAAGATGCACGGATTACTTTCCAATTCAATTCAACAATTATTGAATTCAACTAATCCATAACCTTACAATAATAGATTCCAATAAGTGTTCGCAATGGGATTTATGCATCAATAGAGTTAGTGCCGTCTTCATCTTCGATTACGTCGTAGAGGATCAATTCACCGCATTCTTTCCATCCTTCGCTCTGATTAGTCCATTTATTAGGAATACTTTCTAACTTGCCAGTAAAGACATTATACTCAAAACCATGCATATAGCATGCTATACGATTATCACTAGGTTTTAACTGTCCTTTCGATAAAAGTGCTGCCCTGTGGGCAAGAGTTGTTACAAGCAAACATCAATGTTGGTGTCTGTTGTGAAAGATTTCATGTATTATTATCTATCTCACTGATGTTGCATACCTTGAATAGCAAATACCAGTCTGTACTAGAGTTGACCTCTCATTGCAAAAGTGAAGGAATTCAGAGCCTCAGTCAGCTTACCAAATTAGTCAGACTAGACAATTTTATCAAACGATTAGGTTCACACGAAGAACGGGTTGAACAACTCATTTCCGTGTGTTTAGCGCAAGACCCGCAGAAAATTATTGAAGTGCTAGAGAAAATAGGACATATTCATACCGACGTCCCACTTGAGCAGTTAGAGGAAAATATTCGCCAAAGACAAGCAGAGTTGCTTAGGCTTCAACAGGAGATCTCGGAGGCGCGTTCAACTATTGAAAGTGTGAATGATGATAGACAAGCCATCCAAGAATATAAAGAATTAAAGGCCGAAATGAACAATTTAAAACTCAAGGAGCTCTTCAGGTTATTTAAAATATATGGATATAATGGGGAAAAAATCATAGAAGTATTTGCCGATATCATAAAAGCAAAAAAGCATAAGCTAGAGATCCAGAGGCAGGCGCTTTACCTAGAGGAGAAGACTAAAAAGTACAAAGACGTGCTGCCATTAGCAGAACAGATAGCACAGCTGGGGATTGGAATTGACGAGCTGTTATCTTTCCATTGTGTAGTTTTCGAAAAAGCTGAAGCTCAAGGAATACCACCTGATAAAGCCGCCTATAAGGTCGTTGAAGAGATCAAACAATATTCAGAATTATGTGGATTAGTAAAACAACAGGAGCAGGTTAGGCAACAGACCTGCATGATAAATATCTTGACGGCACACAGAAATGAGGCTATTATGGCCCTATATCGATTGCAGTTACAGGGAGTAACTGAGGAGAAAATATTGGAATTAGACAGACAGGTGCAGCAATTAAACTGGCAACGACAGCGAGAGCAAACGAAATAGGAGACGGACTTAATCCTACAGCTATAATCTCTTACAGAATCAGCACGGGCTATTTCTACACCCAAAAAAGTGCCATATAATGCAAGCGCCACAACAAACGTTAGAACTAAAGTGAAAGAAATTGCGCCTTTTTCTGTATCGAACAAAGAGTCAGATATATGACATATGTATTATACTGGGGTTAGGACCGGACTTGTATCGCAGGACCTATTAAACAGAAAATGACAAGATGCAATGCCAGTCTTGCAGATCGTTTTGCAGTTAACACCTGCAGATAGATGCGGTATAATTTTTGGCGCCGAAAATGGTTTTGATAGTTGTTGTGCTTGCTTACACAGGTGACATTATAGCTTAGCGACATGGGTTCCACTTCTGTCAGGAAATCACCAGATTGGTATCAATGTTTAAATTCCCATTCTCGGAAACCTCGACTGACCTTGTAGGAGGAGGAAGATAGAATTAGAGACATCCCTGCACTCAGTCTGAATAAACATCCAGCTTTATTGTTCCTTGCCACAAAATCATGACCTAGTTGTATGGTCCTATCATAATTTTCGATTGCTTCACGAAAGTGGCCCATAGTATGGAATAACTCACCCTAACCATGCCATCCCTGTATTCAGGGTCTAACTCTAGAGCTGTATCATAATGTTTCATAGCTTCTTCATGTTTTCCCAAACGTACAAACGATAGACCCTTCGTAGACCGGGTGCTGTACTGCGCTAATTGAACTTACGTCATAACACAAACAACAACTTATCATAACGGATCCGTAATACTTGGCCAAAGGTCAATGTCATACTTGTAGTCGTCTACTCCTGCAAAAGTATCCCTAACACAATCCGATTTTGTGTCCTTGTCAGCAAGAAGTTCTGTCGAAAAGAGAGGCAGGGCATCATTTCAATGGGACTAGATAATCACGTTCTAGATAGCGCTTAGCTAGAGATTTGGTCACTTGATATTTATACACTCTGTTGTGATAGGTTGGTCTGGAAACGGCGCAAAGTGTTCAAAGAGTCCTAAATAATCATCGTGATTACAACCATTTTGATAATCAGATCGACAAAAGCTGACTTTTCATTTAGAGGGATATCATATCAAGGTTTCGCATGTCTTCTTGTCGCGTCAATTATCATTTTGGCTACACTATTGTCTATTCCTAGGGTTTGTGCCAAATCAATTGGATGGAAGCCTAGAAGTAAATCTAATGTAAAACCATGATTTATTATCAGTTCCTTTAAACCTTCAGGTATATCTAATTGATTCACAAAATCAGTTGTAGTCTTACGTTGTTTTATACTCTGTAAAGTGA
>JASHSN010000426.1 GCA_030038695.1 Nitrososphaeraceae archaeon | reverse complement strand
TTCCACCTTAAAACACTGGAAGCTTGGACGACTATTGGTGGTAATACATATTTGCTCATATACAAAGCCGAAGCGGCAAAGTATCCTAGTTATCTGCCAATAATACAAAGAATGCTAGATTCATTCAAAGTAGGTGGCGGGGCAGGGTTATTAACGAACAAGACCCTCACATCGATGGGCTTAACGAACAAGACCCTGACATCGATGGGCTTAACGAACAAGACCCTGACATCGATGGGCCTAAACAAGTAGACGCCCTTAGGTAGGTGGTTTTAGTGGTGTGTTTGACCACGACGTGTAACTAGGCTGAGGACAAAGCTTAGATGGGAGAAACTAGACCTCATTAGCTGCGATTGTTTTTCGTATTAGTAGCTGTCTGTCAAACCGTGAAACTATTACAACGGCCAGGTCTTTGAACTATTGATAAGTGAAGCATTTCTTGTGTGTTAGTACGGTTTTTATGTTATTGCATCCCGCCGTTCATTCGACGAATAAACCCAGATTAATATAGCTTCGAAAAAATCGACTAACACGTGCTGTGAACCGTTGCACTCAGTTATCTAGCGATATTTCACAGAACCGATCAATGGTTAATACAGCAATAACAACGCCATTGCAATATTTCAAATTCTCAATAATTATGATAAACACAAGTACTATACATCGTACTACAGAAAATATTATAAAACAACAAAATTATAGCATAGCGCGACACAGTTAGTTGTTAGTCACTGTGAAGTAACCCACATTAATATCATAGACAGGCTGCACATTATTTTTCCTGAAACTTTTAGAAATTATGATAGAGATTAATGGTTCAAAATCTATATGTACGTATTGCAGCCATATAAGATTAATGAATCCAAAGATAGTCTCCTTCAGCGGTATGACTATAGCAGCAGTAGCAATATTATTTGCTTCAGGTCACATTGGAAACCAACCGGCAATCGCATTCGGTGGACATGGTCTCTATGGACATGGTCTCTATGGACATGGTTTCAGCCACTTCTACGGCCCCGGCTTAGGCCTCTACGGCCCAGGTTATCTTCAGGATAACCCATGTGGAGGGGGACCATACAGTATCATCAATGGACAAGCTGTATGTACCACAGGCTAACGTATGCCCTTGTTACACAAGGTTCGAAATTAGTGTCTGTGTCAACAGACACTTACATATCTCTTTAGATTTATTAGATGAAGCGATTAATTTGGATTATTTCATAAATATCGCAAAACGCGGACATGATACATGATATTTATTATAAGATAATATACTCCTAGATGATGTGAAGATTGTATGGGGAATCATTATGGAAACCAGGGCCAAAATATATCTCCTTGCCGACTGAAGGGATATGAGATATGAAGCTTCTTTATTTTGCCATCTTGTTCGTGCCTATAATCCTGACAATATTGCTGTTTCCTCAACACATAAACAATCCTGGTCTGTCAAAAGGAACAAATGTTACATTGCGTCAAATGAGAGCCATAAAATACCTGATAGATTACCGCTCACCAAATTAGGCAAAAAAGGTAACTAGCTGCAATCAAATAATTTAGCTTGTAATAATTTATTAAACGACCTCCAGCGAGCGACCACGGGATTGCGTTTTTCAGACCGATATTTTATTCAATTTTCAAACGATTATTCTTCCGCACCAACTATGGATACCACGATGTCAGGGTCAAAAACTCGCTAATCATAACAAGATAAAACGTGGAACACTAAGATACTACAGTACTAACTGAAGTCTATGCTACTGAACAATGTTTCTGATTGGCTATCTCTATCGGGATGTACTTGTATGACTAAGACATGTTAAGAGCTTGATCTGAGAACAGCTATAACAACTTTACCAGAGTTATATATATTCGACACTATATAGATGATATATAGTTTGTCGAGATGATTTATAGTAACCTCTGCCAAATAAAATTCGACTGTCCAAGAAATATCTATATCCTCTATCTAGGCTTGAAGCAAGCCCCGGAGCGAATCAGGACAAACATGCGAATATTATAGATCGAAACCGGGTTATTAGACGAGATGGGTTCAGATGTAAAATCTGTAAGATGATTCCACGATTTCCGACTTTAGACCATGTTATTCCCAAGATACTTGGCGGATCGAATCGACAAGATAACTTACAATTGCTATGTATAGCCTGTCATAGAATAAAGGACGCGTAACTTATTGGACTGATAAATGTAATAATAATGATCGGCTCCAGACTTGTCGGCACCTATCAATGTATATCTCATAAAATCAAAGTTTGACTAACTATTAGCAGGCGATTGTTTTGACTGAACTAAACCATTGGGACTTGACAAGAAAGAAGGCAAAGACATCCTCACAGCAGATGTTTTCTAAATAAATATGCATAATCCTTAATGATGTGGAAGTGGAACGTAGGATCTCTATGGTCAAATATTCTACACTGTCTAACAAAATTACGTATAGTAGTAACCGTTATTGTTCATTATGTATTTAGCTTAGGACCACAAATTGACATCATTTGATCTGTTCGGGCAAAGAACTGGAGTATACTTACGGACATGAACCCGATGCCAATGTAAGAGAAAGAATCTTACTTCTAAGACGTGTCAGAATTGATAACCAAGAAGCTGC
>JASHSN010000425.1 GCA_030038695.1 Nitrososphaeraceae archaeon | reverse complement strand
TCGAGCGTTTTGTTGACATCAAACATTAATGATTTAGCTTCCTCAATTGTTTTTGGATAAAACGGATCATAATCTCTAATAATCAATACCCATACGCGACATGGAATTTTTGGACTGCGTGCCCAGAAGATGGACGCCTTCCTCGTAAACTTGGTTAGCAAGATCTTCGTCCGTTCTAGCTTCAGCACGACGGCTATAGACATCATGAATGATTTATCATGCTTATCATACGCTGCCTCCCACACCTTCGGATTAAAAACTTCTCTGATATTTCCGTTAATCTTAAAACTCAAGTCCAGAATCAGCGGTTCACCTCTTTTTATTTTATTATGATGAGTTCTGCTCAGCATGAGATCTGTGATGATACTCCGTTCGTCTTCCAAAATGGACTCTTCATGGTATCATTTATATCCTCAATAAGTAGTTGTCTGAATGATGCATGCAGAAATTATCGAAATGAAAGATAGTGAAATGGAATTAAAATTACAAGACGAAGACATTTCTGTGATGTACATCATACAGCATGAACTTCTTAAAGGGAAGGATGTTGAATTTGCTGGCGTAGTTTTGAAGCATCCGCTGGTAAAGGATTACCTCGTTAGGGTAGTAACGAAAAGAGATATGCCTATGGGGGCGTTTCAAGATGCTTGTACGTCTGCTTCTGAAAATCTTAATTTGATCAGTAGATTAGTAAAGGATGCCTTTAAAAAATACTCAGCTTAGGTGTAGTCTCGTGAAGTTTTGTCCTAAATGCGAAAAGCGTATGAAAGCCAGAATTGAAGAAGGCATCCTTTCATGCCCGGAGTGCGGTCTTATCACCGAGAGAGAAGAAAAACGAGAAGGCAAAGTGGATTTGATACGCAATCCTCCTGGATCTCTCAAAATAATGGAAGCGGAGAAGGGGTTAGACGCGTTGCCAACAACCACGATTGATTGTTCAAGATGTGGAAATGATATGGCATTTTGGTGGATGCTTCAAACAAGGTCTGCTGACGAACCCACCACCCAATTTTATCGCTGTACTAAATGCACACATACGTGGAGAAATTATGGATAGTTATTAGTATTGAACCATAATAACATTGTTCGTTATGGCTTTTGTGGCCCATACTGTTCATCCTACATCCTTTTATAATTATCAGTCTGTATAATTCATGTTCAGATCCATGGTTTAGCACAGCAATGTTTAAAATCCTATAGCGCAATATCAGCCACAAGATAGAATAAGGTTGGTATTCGTAGCTAAAACAAGATCACCAGACGAATGGAAGGTCATAGTATCGGCTATTTCTACCTTGGTTGATGAGGCGACTTTTGAAGCTACTGTGGAGGGAATCTCCTTCAGAGGAATGGACCCATCTCATGTAGCGCTTATCGATATTCAGTGGCCTAATTCGACATTTGAGAAATACGAATGCGACGATTCAGTAAAGTTCGGTGTGAGGGTTGACGAGCTCTCAAAATTGATTAAACGAGCTGACAAGAAGGACGCAATAGAGGTAAGCATGGGAGAAGAGAGCATGTTGCACATCAAAATGTATAATGGCTACAAAAGAGAATATAAAGTAAGGCTAATCGAGAGTACCGCAAGTTCTACTCCTTTACCAAAATTAAATTTGAATTCCAAAGTGGTCTTAAATGCGGTCGCTTTCGATAGGGTCCTGTCGGACGTGCAGGTGGTATCTGAATATATTTCTATAGAATGCGAACCGAAAAGGGTACAATTCAAAGGTAAGGGAGATTCTGGTGAAGCCGAGATAATTTTAGAATCAGAGAGCGCGGGGTTAGAAGAATTAGAGGTAAAAGAAAATAGCAAAGCAACATACAGCCTAGATTATCTCACGAAAATCACCAAAGCCGCAAGTGTAGCAGGGGGATCAATATCTGCTGAATATTCAAGTAAAATGCCACTTAGGTTGGAATTTAGAATGGTCAATGTAGGTAGAATTCACTTCTATCTTGCTCCGAGAGTGCAAGACTAATTTTGACTCATTGTAAATTTATATTCTAATGAAAATAAACGATATTTCCGAAATTGTTTTAGTAGTAGATTCACACTTGTGCATATGTCATAAAAGTTCCATTTATTTTATATGAGTTAAAGACTGGAGAATCAGGTCAAAATCTGTGTGCAAGACCTACTAGCTCTGAGAGATTCTTCAACCCTTTCCTTTCTAAGTATTTTTTAACACCTAGATTAATCTTCCGGAACGTGCCGATTCCATCGTGTCCAATCACACTACTTAGTTGTATCGCTGATGCTCCTGCAAGCATGAACTCGACAGCATCTTCCCAGCTAAATATTCCACCACAACCTATGACAGGCACCCCAACAGTTTTTGAAATCTCGTACACACACCTAATGGCGATTGGCTTCACTGATTTACCCGACAGACCACCAATTCTGTTACTAAGTACCGGGAGTGCACTTTCAATATTGATACACATTGCACGGATCGTATTGATTGCTGTAATGGCATTTGCGCCAGCATCGCAAGCAGCTCTTGCGAGATCGAGTAGGCCCACATTTCCAATGCCAACTTTCACTATAACGGGCTTGATTGTATGAGACTTTACAGTCTTCACAACGGAGGTCACCATATCTAGATCATCTCCCACTTCCATGCCCATTTTAGCTACGTGAGGACAGGAAAGATTGACTTCGTATCCAAGAATATTGAGCTCATCAAGTTTATTTATTATTGGTGGAAAATCCTGACAAGATGAACCAACCAAACTCACTATTATCGGTACAAACTCATTGTGCCTAATTTCTCTCGAGAATGCCTCTGCTCCAGGATTGGTAAGCCCCACAGCGTTTAAATAGCTACCTCCTTCTAAACATACTGCAGTGGGATTGTCATAACCCTTTATAGGTTCATCACTAATCGATTTACTCACAATTGCTCCAATATCTGCATTGTAAAGTCTGTTAAAGATAGCTTGAGAAATACCTAAAAACCCGGAGGCAAGCATAGTGGGGTTTCGCAGCTCCATACCTGCGACGTTTATAGAAAGCATTCTATCATCTTCGCGTCTGGCGGCTTTCAATCATATGTACGCCTCTATGTCTTGGGCTAATTCGTTGTAAGGACTCACACTCAACTCTCATGCATGTAGAAGAAAAAGCTTCCTGTAAATGCAGGTCCGAGATTGGCATGTCGAGTGTTCCGTAACTACAGGATTATGAAAATCACATAATAGGAAGTCACATCTGCCTCATTTCGCCTCACTATCGAAATATGTTAGATAAAGCTGGCTATATTTATTTAACATATCACAGTCTCGTCGATCAGAAACCTGAAAAGTAAGACATTAAATAGAGACTAATAACTTTAGTCCACAAGTGATTACTTATGTACAGTACTAGTCAATCACAATTAGATGAACAATTTGCGCAAGATATTAAAGAAGGACTAGGTTCCAAGAGCCAGAAGCGCGTTGAACCTAAGTATTTTTATGATACGGAGGGATCGCATTTATTTGAAGAAATCTGTGTTCAGCCTGAGTATTACCCATGGCGTATAGAGGCAGACATATTAAGACGATATTCCAAAAGAATGACCTGCTCTCAAGACAGCAGCGAGATAACCATCATCGAACTTGGAAGCGGAAGCTCCACAAAAACGAGAA
The DNA here is from genome assembly GCA_030038695.1 of Nitrososphaeraceae archaeon. Lineage (GTDB taxonomy): Archaea > Thermoproteota > Nitrososphaeria > Nitrososphaerales > Nitrososphaeraceae > Nitrosopolaris. The sequence continues at coordinate 3,375 of JASHSN010000425.1, read as the reverse complement.
TCCTTCTGGGAGAAGTACTATCAAGACAGGCGAGCTTGTTTTATTTTCCAATAGACGTTTCCAAAGCTATGTTATGCGAGACAAGAAATAAACTCTCCGCAGACTATCGCAATCTTCGAACAATAGGGATCTCTTCAGACTACGTAGATGGCGTTGATCAGGCAAATAGATTGATCTCTGCCGATGATCAAATCCCTGAGAAAAAATTGATAATATTCCTTGGATCCAGTATTGGCAACCTTGAACCTGAAGAATCGATATCTTTCCTTAAAAAGTTAAGGAGCAAAATGGATGAGAACGATAATCTGTTAATTGGGATTGATCTCCGTAAGGACAGAAAGGTTTTGGAAGCAGCCTATAATGACGAGAAAGGGATAACAGCGAGATTCAACTTAAACCTTTTGACTCGGATAAATAGAGAATTAAGAGGAGAGTTTGACCTTGATAGTTTCGTTCATCGTGCTTTCTACAATTCTTTTAACGAAAGAGTGGAGATGCACATCGTATCAACCAAAGATCAGCAGGTTTATGTGGGAAGATTGGATCAAACGTTTAGCTTTGATGAAAATGAGACCATTCACACTGAGAATTCCTACAAATATTCCTCAGAACAGATAAGGCAGATGGCATATGAAAGCGAATTTGTGATAAAGGGGGATTTTTTTGATACAAAAAGGTGGTTCAACGTAGTACTCTTTTCTCCTGCTTGATACAACTTTTTGGATACGCTACTCGCCACACCATAATTTCTTCTGTTTCAGATCATCGTTTCTTGCATGCGCGTTTTCTAATACTGAGAAAATTCGATATAGCTAGCTGAGGTTAAACGGCCGCACTTCTGTTAGCCCAGGTTACTATTGCAAATGTACTAATTGCTGATCCGACCACGCCTGCAATTAGTGCCCCTAATACCGCCTGGTTAAGGTAATTTGGTATGGAGAGAGCGAGCCAATGTGCGATGTTTGGGAGAGACAAATATCCAATAAAGCCAATTCCAAATCCTAGAACCCAAAAAGCGAAGATTGCAAGCTTTCTAGACAAGACTATCTCTCCCAGTGTTTACGCGTCTGACAATTTTGATGAGTTTCATTTCATCGCTAGCCTTTTTCATGTTATAGATAGTTCCAACCGATAATAAGCCCGATAGTCAATATTTATGATATATCAAAGACAAAAATCTTCCTCAGAGCAAGAGGTTTTTTCTCATGTTGGAATCCTAAGTGACGAATCTCTAACTGAAAGAAAATCTAAATCTAGAAATATTTCTAATTATGGTAAATTCTTATGACCAACCTAAATAAATAGAATAATCTTCTCCTACTTCTGAACGGGTGTGTCGGTCCAGAAGCCTCATCTAACAAAGATTCTCTTTTATAAATATATTAAAAGAAAAATTTTCAGCAATTTGCTTGCTATGAATGGCATGGGGAAGTACATTTTTTTGACAGACAAGAAGATAACGTTAAGAATGCGTATAATTAAGCTCTCTGAACATATCGAGTGATTTAGATTTGAATTCAACAGAATACTATACACAGTGCCCTGAGTGTGAATCCGGGCTCATTCACGATTACAATATAGGGGAATACATTTGCCAAAAATGTGGTTGTGTAGTCATGGATCAGGTAGATGATTACGGTCCCGAATCGAATTCGTCCGATTTTGAGGAAAGGGCAAAGAACACGCGTGCTAGTGGATACACAAGCCTCTCGCTACACGATTACGGTTTAAGAACCGAGATCGGTTTTGGTTCAAAGGATTACAGTGGAAAATCGATAGACTATCAAATGGCAGAACAGATGAATAGCATGAGGAAGTGGCATTCAAGGATTAGAGTAGCATCTCCAAAACAAAGAAGACTATCGAACGTCTTGTCGAGGATTAATGAGACTTGTTCAGCAATGTGTCTTCCAAAGATCCTATTGGAAACCGCAGCAATGATCTATCGAAATTTTGAGAGCAAGAATGGAGCAAAAGGCAAATCAATCAACTCTATGGCTACAGCAACAATCTATCTGGCATGTAAACGATGCTCCGTAGTGAGATCGTTAGAAGAAATAGCGGAGGCAACAGGCCTTAGCCAGAAGGACAGGTCGAGGTTAAAATTAGCATCTAAATACTATCGAATGATGGTTATGGAGATGGGGGTATTCACAGAGCAAGCCCAACAGTTCTCATCAGCGTCAAATTCTCGTATGTCGACTGTTGCAAAATCTTTCACTGGCCAATATACAGCAATATCACCGAACAGTGTTACAACCCTGCCTATACCAGTGACCCTTGCGATTGATCATTACATAGCCAAACTTGCGAATATGACAAGAATCGAAGCCAAGGTCGAAAGACTGGCTATAGAAATAGCTCATAAGTCTAACAGTCACCTCCTCGCAGATGGGAAATCTCCTAATGGGCTTGCTGCAGCTTATATTTATCTCGCTGCAGTACTCTTGGATGTCAACCTGTTACAGATAGACTTATCTAGTTTGGCCGGTGTGACTGAAGTTACTATTCGTAATAGATGCAAGGATATATTAACAAGTTTCAGGCTAACTATAAAAGTCAAGCCCCTGGTAGGTAGGCGGTGCTTAGTCTAATGCTAGGTACAATTCTATGAATTTAACCGGATCGTGAAGTTCCGAGCACTAGCGTTAATTGTCGGATTCGTGGACTGTTTCAACACAGATCATAAAAAAATGCAAGTTTGAACACGCTCTTAATTAAAACTATTACTACGCACAACTTAAATTTAGGAATTGATGAAAGCAAAAGTTGTCTATAACAGCATGCCTGTCACATAAGGAAGATGCAGATGGCATTTTGTCAGCTGTATTGATTAAGGCAGCATTCAATACCAAAACTATCATTTTAGTCGACTACCCGAGTATTATACCTAGTCTTAGCAAACTGGCTGCTGCTGACTTTTCACCCAAACTCGATCGAATTTTTGTTAGTGACTTGGGCCTAAGTAAAAAAAATGAAAGTGATTTTATAGACATGGTAGGAAAAATCATCTCAAATGGAACAAGGGTTACATACATTGACCATCATGACCTAAATCGAGAGACCATTTCCGTACTAAGGAAGTTAGGAGTTTTGATGATTCACTCAGTTGAAGAATGCAGTAGTGTACAAATATACAACAAATTCAAAGGGAAACTGAATCCACACGCGGCTTTTTTTGCTGCTGCCGGTTCATTGACTGACTATATGGAAAATAAACCTATCGCGTCTTCACTCGTGTCTAGGTATGACAGACATTTTCTAATGCTGGAATCTACTGTGCTTTCCTATATAATCTCCGCCAAACAGCATGACGACGAATTCCTAATTGAGTTAGTGAATTTGCTTTCGGGCATGAAATATCCTCATGATGTG
>JASHSN010000424.1 GCA_030038695.1 Nitrososphaeraceae archaeon | reverse complement strand
TCCGTTAAGCAAGTTGTTAATAACAGAATCGATGTTGTTCTCTGATTCAATTGCGTTTATACACCTACCCACGGTACTACAAACATGAGAGTCGCTTCCTGCGATTGTGAACATTTTGTGATATTCTGCGAATTTGCTTGCAAGTACGTTGGAAAAGATGTCCACGTTGTTGCTATTAAAAGACTCGATCAGATCGCATAGGGTCGCTTTTGCCCGTATACCATTTGAAACTGCAAATGGATGAGCTGCACATGATACTGCGTTTTGTCGTTTTATTTCGTCTAGCGTTTCTCCAAGGGTCATTCCCGGCTTGATGGTTTTGTTTATGCCGTATGCGAGTACATGCCCTCCATTATCTATCGTAATTTCCTCTGCAGGATAAATTCCAATGTTGTAATATTTACTATGATTTTGTTGATAGTCAAGCATCTCCTGATAGCCCTCAAGCGTATTATGATTCGTCACAAAAAGTACGTCAATCTTTTTTATCAGTGCACTTTCTAGTAATTGTTCCACACTGACGCCGCAATCAAATGGAATACGACATGACTGGTTGGTGAAATTTGAATAAACATTATGACAATGAAGCTCTGCATTTAGTAAATCTGTCGTGACACTTATACCTTCTATTGCGGGAAATCAACACATTAGCACTTATTAGTTTATCGCAACAACAATTAAAGAACCGGTTATTTCAAAGGTAATCATTAGAAGATGACAAAAATGAATACCCAGACGATGAGATTGAAGAACCTATGAAGGATTTACCCGATAAAGGACAAATCCCGCATATATCTGATTTTTTTGATTTCTACGATAATTCGAGGTTTCCGTCTTGAGAGATTTCAATTCTTGAAATAACGCAGTCTTACTATCGTGTTGCACTCAAACATTAGAATCTATAATTTTTTGTCCAATGCCAGAACCTTCGTCCTTATTTCTTCGTATTATCGAGTAGCAGAATTGCATGATAAAGCATAGTTCACAATTAGACAAATATTAACAATATATATATGAATACATCTTGACGACTTCTAATAATAGAAAGTCGGTTCAAAAATAATCCCTATGACATTAAGCATCGCTGCAACTTTGCTCAGGATTACAGCATTTGGTGCTTCGTCTTCCTAGGTACATTTCCCTCAATCTCTTGTAGAAACACTGATTTATTCTTCAGACCGAACTTGAATTCAAATTTCTGTGTTCTAATAGTACGATAAGTCTGCCAATCCAAGTCCCTTGAATATTTATGAGTTGTAAACCGATTTTATCCAATTCATTTATAAAGTGCTGATTGATGAACTTAGTTTTCAATAAGTCGTTCTGTTTCTGTTTGCTCGTTTAGATCCTTTATCTCGATACCTATCATTTCTATTTGCTTACGTAGTTTGCTTAATCGAGTACTTGATTTCTCTTCACTCAACAGTCTTACATCGAATCCACAGAATTGCATGGATCAGTTAAAAATGAATCAATGATTCCAGATAATAAAAGAAGAGCATAGTTACCTATGACAGTTATGATAACTTTCATATGTTATGATAGTTATTTAAGCCATTAAATGACCAAGTTATCGACAGAATTGCCAAGTTAGGCATGAAAAGACTCTAGAACCCTAGAGATTTTTGCCTACTTGGGAATGGTTAGCTTCAATATAGTGTTTGGATTATATAAAAAACGCGGCAATAGATCTTTTAGAGATAACGAAAGTATTAGCCGAGGGTAAGAGTCAGACTCCAAGCGATGACTACATACAAATAAATAATGAAGTTGAAACCTGCAAAATAAATAAAGAATCCGGCAGGCCTCGGTTAATATAACAAAGATATAATCTTGATGGCTTGTCCTTCTATAGGAAGTTTCTAACCCTGAGAACATACCTCTGCATCTTCCAAGGAGGTGATTGGAATAATAGGTCTAAGAGATCCAACCATAGTGAGTCATCGTTGTCACGGACACCACCACGGCGGTTATGCGTCGGCAATGTCAAGCGGCGGTGGTGGTACGCAAAGCGGTGGTGGTGGTGGTTATTAAAACCTCAATCACGTATCAAAGAATTTTTTAAAGGATTTGTAAAAAAAGGACTATTTGTGGATAATAACTATGTAGATATGATCGCAGTGCAGGACTATATCCGCACACATTACAGTGGCAAAGTAGGTTCGCATCTATAGAAAAGACGAAGCAGTTACAAGGTTTAGACGAGACAACCCTTTGAAACTCGACTTGAATGGAATGAGGAGACGTGACGATTTAATCATGATTTAGAAAGATTTACCTAGAAGGCCCTAATAGAAGCAGAAGAAATGTCTCATGAATTCAAAGACAAGTTCTACTTTAACATTGCTTCTGCTTCTGGCAATGTTTTCCAACTATACATGGATATATAAATCTATACTATAAGTTTCGTTCAGAACTTTTAATTATAACATTTATGGATTAATAAACAGGAAACATCAATGTGTTGCAGCGGTGTTAATGGTGGTCACAGGACCAACATTGGAAAACAAGCAAACATCCAGGATCAGTGGTTAAGTAGATTCCTCCTAGTCAAATGCTGTTGTATGGGTTTAGCTAGTGCTCTAGATTGTTTATGATAAACACAACGTCGCCCAAGAAGATGTAGATTATGAATATAGTGTGGCAAATTACAGCATGGTGTCCTGAACTCGGTATTATGGACTTGCATATAGAACTTCTTAACTGAGTTAGCCGTAGCAGTATTTACAGAACAAAAACAAAGTGATTTACAAAAATGTATCAATATCAACGATGCCGAAAAGATCTTATGGATTCCAACACGTGATGATCGTATAAAGGTCTAGTACTGCATTTACTGTCTTGTGATATTCCAATAGATACGCAAGTTGGTGGTTGCGGACTGCAATTACTATTGCGTAACAGTTCAGTAGGTTTGCATGTTATCTGACCTCCTAACGATAGTGTCACCATTGTTACTTGGGATGGTCTTGGTAATGTCACTACTTCTGGTAATGTTGGATTTTGCTGCTGCCGTTGTGTATGAGAAGGTTCGCCTGTTAGTGTCATTGGCTGAATCGTGCGGGCTGCCGGTGTAGAACCGGTGTTACCTGTAGTGGTAGTAGTATACGCACTTGCATCAACATTATTGGTGTTCGTTCTGCTTGCCTGTGGACTTTCATTACGAATGGTTCCGAACAATTGAAGAGGATTGATATTATTACTACTGATACGTTCATAGGGATCTTTAGCTGTGAATGATGATGCGTAAATTGAAGAAGATGATGAACCTGAACCTATCTTATTGACGTAACCCATTATATTTGCCGTACCACTCAATGCTGATTGCGTAGTGATTTGTGGTTTTTGTTGAAAACTCGCTTTCGAATCAGCGAGCACCAAATTAGACGTAAGCATTATATTTGCAGCCGAAGCAATAAGCAATACCAAAATTGTTGACGCTAGCACGACCCTTTTCGATCTCAAAATCAGTAATTACAATTCACACTCACTAGTATGCTTGTTGTATAATTGTCATAAGACTCGTATCCTCTAGTAAGAACCTAGAAATTCATCTATGAGATCCGTAAACCTGCGATAACCATTGTGTGCATGCGTCAACCAATGCTCCGCAGAAAGTACCGGTTCAGCAGATGGAATAATCAGTTCTGAAAATCGGTCTTCATGCTCATTTTTTAACCTTCTGAAAAGTTATAGATACAATCATTTGGGGAAGACTGCTGCTAGATGAGTTATGCTGAGCAGCAGTCATAGCATCATAGAGGGGGTTACATTGATAATTCTAGGTCTATTCGTATATTTTTGGACTTTCGCTTGGGAGCCACTAGTAACACTGTCTCAAGTGGCATGCAATATTTCAGTTGTGTCGAAGGTTTTGTCCCAAACATGTGCCGAAATAAATTTCAAATCAAATATCATATTATATACTCCATATGTAGCTATTGTTATAGTCATTTTTGGAGGTATCATATTGGTTAAGGGAATAATCATATTTTCAGGAAAACGACGTTATATGTGGGGGAAATAGGTACTTTCGCAAATAGCGATAATCACACAGGAGTATTATTCACTCAGCTTGGCTGCTTAGGATGTTTGATTGACATATTGAAATTTCGTCATCTAGCAGCTAACAGTACTACTGGCAGTCAATATGTTTTCCTTCAACATTTCTCCTGCTACAACAGAATTTAAACGAGATGATGCTTACGCCTGCGAATGTGTTCTTACTGTCTAGAAATGTTTTTCCCCATCGTTCGAATGCTGCCTCTTGTGGCAATCGATACATTCAAACTTTGAGCTATAAGGACACACCTTGACGGAGTCGGTTTTATATTAATCGTCGTAACTATATTCTGCATCGTAAATAAAACTACTTAATGGCGTGTTAAGGGCTCCACATATCTCGCATTTTCTATCAGCCACAACTAAGTTGCTTAGATATCCGCTTTTAAGATATTGGTGTTGGGGGATGTAACCAACTCAGATTACGGGTTTAAATGTAAATGGTAGGCAAACGATAGATGTCCAAGAATGCATAACAAACGTTTCATCCATCTTCTTGAGATAGAAGAAGAAGATTTGAATTTTAGATCTCAAAAGTTCTTGAATCAGGTTTCCATATATAGCTCTGGTGTTTTAAATCTAAACGATAACTGTCTTTAAAGACTAATTGCCGAATTGATTAACATGCCTTCTCCATATTACTCACATCAATTATCTTATATTATTATACAAAAAGATAAG
>JASHSN010000423.1 GCA_030038695.1 Nitrososphaeraceae archaeon | reverse complement strand
TGGACAAAGGTGGATGGCAGAAACGGTATTCTCTAGTATCAAGAGAATGTTTGGTGAGTATGTAAATGCTAGAAAATTTCATAACATGACTAAGGAGTTGGTCATGAAAGCATCATTGTATAACATGTTTGTTGCTATGAAGATGTAGACGGATAGATAGAGTACGAAGTAATAAGTGAATTGTGCAACAGAGCTATACTTCACACACGGCACACCATCTCTGCCCCTGATCATATCGACCTTTTCCACCTCTGGTACTTACTTTGTTCACATTAGTGCTTTTTAATTTATCACACACGCCGAGGCAGGACATAAATCCGACTCTTGTTATTTAGCGTAAGTACTAATGATTAAAATCAAATCAATTTCATGAATCTTTTTCATACTCTCTCTATTATTATACAAACGTTTCATTCGTAGTTGAGTGAAATTTATCTGAAATATAAATGTAACAAAGGTTACATATTATTATACCTGAAGAAATAAGTAAATCAGTCATAAATATATCCATTATGGCAATTCTATTTCATATGATCTGGGGAGCAATATTTGGCTTTATAATGAGCTCATTGCTAAGAATTAGCGTGTTTAAAATAAAACAGCATTATGTAGATATCATAAACGTCGATCCGAAGATTAGGTTAGTGACGCTTTGTGATGAGAATGGTTAGATAATGTACTCTCGTCACCGTGAGGGTTTAAAAAATCTGCTTAACAATGAAGAAAGCAAAAAGTCACTAGAGCTAGCAACGACCTCATGGAAAATTCGAAGTGAACTTGCCGATAAGATAGGAAAAGCAGGTACGTATTAGCAGAATATTAAACGCATAACGATGCCGTTTGGAGACGATCTTCTTCTTTATTTAACTACAGAAGTAGACGCCAATCATTTAAACATCTACGATAGAATTCGAAAGTTAGAATCTGGTCTAAAATATTCTGATTAGGCTTTTCCATAGGTTTTAAATTTCTATAATCTGCTGGATGAAATTTAGTCACTAGTGATTTATATTAGAAGGTACCAAATCACCAACGTGTCTAGCTTCTAAGTGAATCAGATATTGAGTGTGTACGATTGCTTTTTTTTGGATGAGAAAGCTCAGTGAACTTGTGCAGCAAATCTTGACATTCCCAAAGTGATTTTTCAACCCTGATTGCATTAGCAGGCCTTGCGACCCAATCTATTGATTTGATTCTGGCAAACCATCTCTTTAAACCATCCAAAGCCTCTTCCATCTCCTCCACTTCCTCTTGTATCGTTTTTTTGTTCTTGATATTGAGATTGATTTCGTCTATATATTCGTGGCATTCCTCAAGGATTTCATCATATTGTCTGTTACGTTCGTCTCTAAATATATGTAAAATACGGTTTTGATCATTTTCAGTAATTGCTCTCCCATGAATCTTCGTAAGTCTGCCATCCTTCATTATCATGTTTTCTATTCTCTCTAAATTTTTCCTGTTCTCTTTGTTGTCTGGTATAACACAGATAGACATTTGCGGGTAGAGTGCTCCCATGCGCTTAAAATCCCTCCATAGTCGCACTTTGAATTTAGAAGGTTCTGCGGATACATCATACAATACAACCAACCAGGATGCGAGTTTTTTGATAGTCACAGTTATTGTGTTGATATGCCTGTTCTTTTTATAATGGTATCGATAATCTGGCAAGTCTTGTCGATATCCTTTTGACTCCAACATATACAGAAGCTTTGCTTAAGCGAGTATCGTCATACATAGTACTATGATTCAACCATATAGTATCTGGATGGATTATTTTATGGAGGTGAAATGTACAACTTCTCGTTATCCTTGTGTGATTGTATGATGCATATATCGAGCTTTTCCTTATATCGACCATTGTATGATGCCTAGAATACATTATTCAATATTGTCGAGCTTTTCCTTATATCGACCCAACATTTAGCACACAAAGTGGCATAATCACAATTCATTTCTCGAATATCCTCAGCTAAGCGACCAGATTCTATTTCCTTGACCACGTCTAGTCCTTCTTCTACTATTATTCTTTCGTTCCTTAAAACGCCTGGTGGCAAATTGATGCTCACACTAAACACCCCATCGTAATCCCCTAGAGGACCGCATACTAAAGCTGTAACAACAGTTACATTTATAAAGCTTATTATTGATATGTAGTTTACAACAATTCTTATTAAACTATTATTCATGAATATCTGCTGTTCCAACTCTTATCTCGCGTCGAACCGTCGAAAATCACCGAATTGAATAATGGTTTTACTGTTGTTAGAAATATTCGTCTATTAGAACTCGGACTATTGTGCTTCGTTAGGACGACTAGTTTACTTGGACTCTGGATACTGAAAGGCGGTTTTACACTTGTTGATTTTAGCAGTAGCATTCAAGTCCACGTCCTCTGGTAGAGGATTGAGGCTCAGACTACAACTATTTGAATCTTGCTTTTATTATTTATGGCATATCCTTATTAAGTTGGCTATCGAATACACATTGAAACTAAAGATTAGGTTGTCAGACAAATTATCACGCGTCGTATTAAAAAATGCAAGACCTACGATTCTTCATAAAGAACACGACGCAGAGATTAGATTAGCCAGGGTCGAGGGTCATGTCAAGTCTATTCGGAAAATGATAGCTGAAGATATATCTGACATAATACAACAGATTTCTGCTGTTCAGGCTGCATTGGATGGGGTAGTAGAGGTAATGGTTCACGATCTAGTTGAACATTACATTAAAGCAGCTAGCATTGGTAGATCAAAAAATAATGCAGCGACAGAACTCAAGAAAAGTATTTCGCATATCTTATAGACTTATTGTTGCGCTTACATACATCCTATCCCAGACGAATGATACGTTTGCGAAATTATCAGCAAGAGACTTGACCTCTTTGTAATGATTCATGCGCTTTGGGTACTACATAGATCTGGCATTTCTGCTGGAACTACGAATGTTATATGTATTTCCATTTCTTTCAATGAGGAGTGACTATTCTATGGGTGAATAATTCTCTGTTCACAAATTATTGAAAACGTTATTTACGCATAATAATGAATTTGAATAATTTTCTGTTCAAAAGTGAGGAAAGCTGCGTTCAGATTGTTAACATCAAGTGATAGAAATGCAAATTACAACCTACTACTCTGTCCCTTGCTGCGAATTGACTGCTAAGCTAAATACGTGAAGTTGTAGACGTGACGTTGCATTTTGGAGTAAATGGGATTAAACCAAAAAATCCTAACCTTTCTCTTTTCCTGAGTTTTTTGTCTCTATGAGCAGTAAAACGCTCATATTGTCTTTTCCTTTTTGAGGTCGTATGAATTGAACAGTATTCCCATCGAAATCTAGTGTCCTTCTCTTTTAACAACCGCTCAAAGTACAGTACCATTATATCAGTGATTAGCGGGTACAGTGGATGTTATAGTCAAAGTAGAGTACCATTATATCAGTGATTAGCGGGTACAGTGGATGTTATAGGTGTTATGTCAATAGATGGATGTGTAATCAAATCGGTAAGGGCCAGGGAGATACTTGATTCCCGTGGAACTCCAACTGTTGAAGCAGAAGTTTGCACAAATTCAGGAATTAAGGCAACAGCATCTACACCATCAGGAGCATCGACTGGTAAGCATGAAGCTATAGAGCTTAGAGATACTAATGACATGAGCAGATTCTTAGGTAGAGGGGTATTACGGGCTGTTACTAATGTTAATGAAAAGATAGCCTCAATTATTGTTGGAAGAAGTTGTGACAATCAACAGGAACTTGATGGACTCGTGTCCGAAGCTGACGGTACTGAGAACATGGGGATACTTGGTGCAAATGCAACAACCGCTGTATCTATGGCATGTGCCAAAGCTGCTGCCAAGATAAGAGGAATCCAGTTATACGAACACATTTCTGAGCTTTTTAATTGTACTGAAAGCCCAAAAAATGTAATGACTACTCCGGTTCCACTAATGAATATCGTAAATGGGGGAAAGCATGCAGGAAGCGAGCTGGCCTTACAAGAATTTATGATAGCCCCTGTTGGAGCAAGAAACTTTAGTGAAGCTGTCAGGATGGGTTCTGAAATATATCATGAGCTTAAAATTATATTATCAAACAGAATTGGAAAAACAGCAGTAAATGTAGGTGATGAAGGTGGTTTTGCGCCTGCACCAATCAAGTCTACGGAAGCTGTGCTTTCCTACATTTCTGATGCGGTTGAAAAACATGGATACAGCTTAGGAAGCGACGTTGTATTTGGAATCGATTGTGCTGCAAGTAATTTCTGGAATCATGATACAGAACATTATCATATAGATGGAAAGTCCCTCGATACAGGCGAGCTGTTAGATTATTATCGCTTTCTATGCGAGCTCTACCCAATTAAAATAATAGAAGACCCATTTAGAGAAGATGATCCTAATTCATTTGTACAAATAACGTCAAAATTGGCAGGTAAAACATGTATAGTAGGTGATGATATTTTTGTATCACATAGTGCTAGAATAGATGAAGGTATAAAATTAGGAGCGGCAAATTCCGTCATAATCAAGGTAAACCAAGTTGGCTCTCTCACAAGAGCCCTAGAGGCCAGCAGAACCGCTTCTTCTAAATCTTGGACAATCGTGGCTAGTCATAGGTCAGGTGAGACGACCGATGACTGGTTAGCTGATTTCGCAGTCGGTATTGGAAGTGACGGGATCAAGTCGGGTGCTCCTGCCCGTGGTGAGCGTGCAGCCAAATACAATAGAATCATGCAAATAGAAGAGTCGAAATATGAATTATCACTGCCTAAGCTGGTTTTTAAATCTAACGGCTTTCTGAAGTAGGTATCATAGTCATAACGCAGTCAAGGAACTAACAAAAAACGTAGTTGTCAAAAGTACGGTACCGAGAAGATAAATTAGCAGGTTTATGCTATCTAACAAAATCATGTATAGTAGTAATCGTTATTGTTCATTACGTACCCGGCTTAGCATTATCATTTGATCCATTCAGGAAAAGAACTGGACTATGCTTATAGATATGAGCGTGACTACAAGTCAGTATAGATCCCGGCTTACAGAAAACTGATTCCAATAGGCACGTTTTCATCATCGGAATATTTAGGAACCTCTAGCAGCCTAGATCATACCTTCTTTTGCAACCGTTATCTTAAACCTTCCACTATCTCCACTAACTGCAAGGTGAGAGTCTAGAAAATCCCACGCAAATATGATCTTCTTGTCTTCAGTTATAACAACATAAATAACAGAACCAGGCGGTGAGTTCTCCCCGTGGGATGCTAAGACGTGTGTACAGTGTTACTGAAAAAGGGCCAATTTGAAAAGTTTCATTAGGCTTTATAATGTTAAATGAAGCCCGCGAATGTGTTCCTCAAAATTTTCTTTACTTCTGCAGCTCTTTCCAACTCTTCATTGCCCATCATCGAAAGATCTGGCAGGGTCCCGTTTATTCTTACTATCAGGTGATGTTCCATATCCTGTGTATAATTAACAGTAGCCGTTTTTTACTAGCAAGAACCATCTGTATTACTGTTCACAAGATATTTATTAAATTTAACGTTTAGATATGTAATATTACGACATGAGAAAAGGTCCCTTTGAGTACTGTGCTGCCTGGACTGGTGTTTATTATCTGGTTTTAGATCCTCTTAGGTTTTGCACTTATTCTATAATACGCGCACTGAATCTCGCCCTTTTGGTAATGCGATAAGATGTACTACGTTTATAGTACCTAACATGATATTGGTTGCATAGATAGATTATTACGGGTATTATGCGTTTTTATTATTGTAACAATGATTACATAGTAACGAACGTTACATATATAACGGAGTAAGTATGAGAAAAAGATAGAAATAGATGTATCAGAGTGTTTCTATTATATTAATTTTATCATTCTCAGTGATCGTTTCATCGTGCTTGTGTATTCCTCAATTGGCTGCAGCTGTAACTTTGACCGCAGTACTAAATCCAAATCAAGACGTTACTAATGCTACTTATGAGGAAATCCACACTGTTTTGATAGATTATCCACAAAAAAGTCAGATTGCAACCCTTTTGCAAAATAGTCCAGCTAGAATAACAATAACAGCGGCCTCATCACCTACGGAACAAAACAGACAGAACGCTGCAGCTATGCAGTCCTTCCTTGACGGAATAAATCAGGCCTTGACAAATGCTCATAGTAATGTACAAGCAACAACAGTCAGCCTAAAGTTCATTGCAGATATAAAGCATTATTCTGATACTGAATCCATAGTAGCGCAGAGAACTATGCTTACTTTAGGTTTGCAAGGATATATGCTTTCAAACAATCAGGAGACAAATCATAAATTTGTTGATTTCAACTGGAGAGCTTTTACGATTGACCAGCCTATCAACCTATCGTATATCGATAACAACTCCGGGACTTCAAAGAATATTGAAATAAACTATATGTCTGGAGTCCTTGACGCGGCAATGCCTGGCTTTATGGATACGTTGAAGAAGGCAGGAGCTACACAGCAAACAATTCTGTTATTACAAATGCCAGTTATCGATTATAGCAAACTCGCTGAGTCAATGGATAGATGGTATGTACTTTTTGACCCTACTGCGTCATTAGTTGAGACTCAAAGATTTGGATTTCAAGGCGAGGAAAACGGCGCAAGAGTCGATACAATATATTCATTAGGTGAAGGAAGTATACGCGAAGGTACAATGGATCCAACAGTATATAATTCTAATTTTGGT
>JASHSN010000422.1 GCA_030038695.1 Nitrososphaeraceae archaeon | reverse complement strand
AGAACCATCATTGTTCGAAAACGATCACGACTATCCTTGAAGCTTATCTTTTCGCCCAGCTTTAGAGTCGATAATTCGCGGGATTGTTTTTGTGGTATAGAGATTACAAATGTTGGAGGGACTCCTATAAGATTTTCGACACGTTCAGTTTGATGAACCTCGGTGTCTAGAAATCCTTCCACAAATCGGATAGGCTTACCTTGTGAATCTTTTGGAACGGAGATCTTTAATGGCCTGACCTCAGTCTCCATAGGGCCAGTGCGGATTTTTGGACCCGCCAAATCCATTATTATTCTGCACCTTCTGCCAATCCTTTGTCTGCGCTGAATTAATCTTCCCTCTGCATGACGTATCGCATCAATTAACATCTTCCATTCCTTCCTTGAATCATGCGCACAATTGATTCTAGCAATGTCCATTCCGTTTCTGAGCAATAATTCAAGAAGTTCAGGTTGGTGTATGTTCGAAGAATCTAGTGTTACCATGATTCTAGTCTCCCTCCCTTCCCTAGTCCCTCCAAGCAACAATTGACTACGTTTTGCTAATGTTATTCTAGCATCCGTAAAGGTAGGCTTACATAAACAAGGGGTCTCATGTGGCGGCAAACCCAAATTCATTATAACCTTTTCAATACTGACCAGTACTTGACTTTCAAGTCTTCCAAGTGAGGATAGGCCCTGTTCAGCTAACTTGAGCTGCAAATCTGACAAATCATGTTCTCTGAATGCAATATAAGATAGCAAGTTATCACGACTACATACATTTTCATGAGCTTTTGCTTTGAGTGGGAATTTAATTTGGGCACTTTCTGCATTTTTTATAACATCAATATAGACAGCATTGAGAGATGCACGAAGTGACTCAATCTCGCTGCTGTTATTATGTACTTTCTGGGATTCTTCCGTTGACATGTAATTCATATCGCATCTAAATATATTAGGACAACTACTCTCAGGCATGAGTATAGGTCTTTATCGTAAAATTCGTAACAGAGATCAAAGAGCAAGTTTATTTTAGTTGCGAGCACGAGCAGGACTGGCCGCCGCCCCTAGCCACCGCCCCTAGCCACCGCCCCGGCAATGTCTTTTATATTACACTGAACTTATGAAGAAAACCATCACGCAAAAACTGTTCCGCATCTCTGGTTCGACAATAAACCGAATGAAGCAGCTAACTTTTACACCACTTTTTTCAAGAACTGAGAAATCCTAGATACTTCCTATTCTGATGACTCACGACATACCGTCAGCGGCAGAAAGCCCAGGAATACCGAAAGAAACGGTGATGATTGTGACTTTTGAGCTTGAAGGATTTTATGACATTGAGCGGCGGCCCGGTATTCCAATACTACATGATGAGAATTTAGCTATTCAGACCTGTTCCTCTTTTTATTAGCATTATTGAAAAAATGGAGAAGAAGAACGAAAAACAGTTTCAAAGACTAGCTATAGATATGGATAGCGTCTTATATTGTATCAACTATCCATAGTGTATGAAAGGAAGTTTCCAGACAAACCGTCTGTCGAATTCATGAATATATTCTGCTTCTTTAGATATGAACAATTAGATAGATAAATCCTTATTTGAGACAACCCGACTTGTAATGACATTATGTCAGAATATCCATATGAAGATAGAATTCATAGTGAGGATAGAGTGAACTACAAAACTGTTTTTTCATCCGACGCAATAAAAATTGGTAAAGTAGAAGCAGCATTTGCAGAATCTTTCATTGTAAAATCTGAAAAAGAAAAAATGGAGATAAAATATGAAATTCCTAGACTAGAGATAGCAAGTATCAAAGACAACAGAATTACTCTTAAATTAAGTGGAAGCGAATTAGATGAAAAATATCAAACATCTTCGATTGAGAAAAGTTCGAAATGAGTCATAGCACGTCATTATTAGACAACAGTCATAGTTCATTAATCGTTTTAGCCAAAACACTGAATTCATTCGTCCATATTTCGGGAATATCCAAATAGCATTTTCTGCAGCGGTATGATGCACAACAATATATTCGAAAGTAGACAGCAATGTGACACGTTCGTATTGTTGTCGTTCGTCCCATGATATGTGACGTCAATATGATCAACGCGTTCGCATTGAAATGAAGTCGACAGAATATCACCACTTCTGTATCCAATGCCTGTCGATATTAGCATGTTTGATAAGTAGATAATATAGCAATTGCGTTCTGTAGTTGGTGATGAGAAAAATTAATGATTTATGGATGTCAACAAGGTCATATATGCTTTAGCAACGAAGATGATTTGATTACCTGCGCGATGAAAGGCTGCAATAAATCAACTATTGTAATAAGTCCGATTGATATCCAATGGTTTTATAAAATTAGCGAGCTAGGATTGTGAATTGATAGAAAAGATCTTCACAAGATAATTGAAGACCCGAATATTCCAAGGGAGGTTAAAAAACAAATCACAAAGGTTTTCCCACATTTACAATAATTTATCTTTGTATCGTGTAATCGGATACTTGCATTCACTTTAAACCTTTGCCAATCTGCTGAGCTCTGTCTGATTTGGTACAAAATAGGTCTGTGAGCTTTCATTAAGCCTGAACAACCTATATTTATACGAGAATAGTGTTTTGCACGGCATAAATCAATGGTTTTACATGGTTTCTGACATGATTAGCCAACAGGTAAGCTGTGTCTCGACAAAAAACACCGGATGTGACAGCATACATTTCATCAAATAATATTATGATTTTTGTTGATGAACTTATTTATACAATGAAGTCATCTGCCACACAAGAAATATAATCAAAAATCAAAATTTTTAGTTTTAATGTGTTTAGGTGTTTCGATCGTCGCTGGCTTGTTATTGGTCGTGTTTATTGGTTAGGTCTGCAGAGAACAAAACTGTAACGAAACCTACAGCGAAAGGAGATTCCACTGTACATCGTTTTAGTCCATGGTATATGGGTTTGATACATCTTCCTGGAGTAAAGTACTTCCTATACTACAAGATGTTGGACATCAGGTCGTCGTAGAAATTCTTCATATTCTGTAGCATACGATGTCCTACGATAAAGCGTACAATCGACATGATTGGACTGTAGGACACGAGCACGGCGATATGGCGGTATCAGGTGTATGAGAATAACCGTGCTATCCTCATACTCTCGAACGAAGAAATTGAATAGACTTTATGCTTCAACCTGCAATCTAGGATTTGTATTTTGATAATAGCCAAACATACTCATGTAAGGAACTCTGGCAATTCTCTTAAACATGAATTGTATGAAGAACTAATAAATGCATAGATAATCGAATTACGAAGAAAAGAGGCGTTTAACGATCTTAGACCTCCTGTTATTCTATCTGATGAGTGCACAAACAAAATTGCAATAGGAGAACAAGGCTCCTTCATAAGAGACAAGTATGATAAATCTACTGGCATAAATTTATAAAGCAATAAAGTATCTTTCAATATTGGGAATGGTTAAGAAAACAACAAAAGCAAAGAAGCCAGTAAAGGCAGCGAAAAAGAAGTAGAACAATGGCAATGGAGTAAGGCTAACCTGCTCCAACGCCTCTTTCCTTAGCCGTTTTACGCTATTCTTCATATAAAAAATCATTTAGCAGCTTTCCGCTACGAATTGCAAATTCTATACGGTACCTGCGATCCCGGCAGATCAGACAACAGCGACATGGCAATTTGCTGGAAGCGTCTTAATTGTTCACAAATCCCTTTTGCCGTAAATTATACCGTGGTGTATAGAAAATTTAAATTATCTAAAGATAACAGTGTAGAGGCCGTCCATCTCGTTTACTTGATGAACACTACTGGGCAGGTTGCTATGATTGTACCGCCTGCAGAAATTCTTTATTCTGGAATATTGCATTATAGTGCATCAAAAGATTTACACGTGGTCGTATTTCATGGACCAAGTCCTGAAGATGACAAGGGACAGAAGATGAGTCCAGATGGTAGAACTAACTATGGAATGGTATTGGTAGATTTAGGAAATAACATGGCCAACTTTGCATTTAGTGGAGATGGCTTAGCAATTGATTCGCTCCGCAATGTCCACTTACTATAAGCTATGTTGTTAGTCATAAATCATAAAAATGAGAATTGTCTTCTTGTGTACTATCGGCCATTGTGCATCCTATGTGTTTATTTTGCTATTGTCGCGATTCGCCCAAGGTTCGAACAAGAAAAGCAGAAGGTTCTTGGCTGTACTAAGAAGTAAAAAGCTCCTGGACGGTTGCGAACGAGCTTTAGAAAGTTGAGAAAAATCAGGGAAACTGAACTAACCTCTACCCGCCATTCGATTTTTCAAAAATTGTCTCCAAAATTTCGCATATGCTCATCAAGGTCTGCCTGTGGATTAGTTGTTTTTTGACTATGTTCCCATTTATGGTTTCGCCTATCGATTTTTTTCTCGTGTTCCTCCCTCATATGATGTAGTCTGTCTTTTTCATGAATAAATTCCTTGCCACACTCATGACATTTCACAATGGGATGGTGGTGTACATGCCGTACATGTGCTATCAAATCCCCATAGTTTAGGAGTGATAAAGTATCAAATCCACATACTTTATAGGTCGGTGATTTAATACAATTTGTAAAGAGATTGGCTCAGATTACAAAAACAGAGATGAACAAAGATACCCTGCAGGATATTAGACGTAAGAATAGACAGCCTTCACCAAAAAGTCTGCGACAACAAATTAAATTTCCTCCAGATAGTCCAATGGCTGACTTTATAGATTGGAGATTGGCTCCTCTGACAAGGCAGCAGTATATCATTAGACTGAAAATGTTCTTTGACTCGTTAGGATTAGGAGGAGATTTGGACAAACAGTCAAGAGAGTTTCTTGTCAGAACAAAAAAAGATAAGGAATGGGCGCAGAATGGCTTGAAGTATTTCATTAGGGACAAAAAACAAATGGTAGAGGCGGGACAGTTGGCAGAAGCTAGTATACGCAACTTTTACAAACCTGTAAGATTGTTCTGTAAAGTTCACGAGATTACTCTATCGTGGGATAGAATAACCATGACCATACCAACAGGCAGGAGGTTTGCAAATGATAGAGCACCTACGAAGGAAGAGGTTGAAAAGATAATTGAGTATCCAGATAGGAGAATCGGATCTATAGTACTTGTATCCTGTTCTTCAGGTATCAGGGTAGGTGCTTGGGAATATCTTAAATGGAAACATATTGAGCCTATTGAGAGAGATGGTAAAGTTGTAGCCGCCAAGATAATAGTATATGCCGGCGAAAATGAGCAATATTATAGTTTCATGACCCCTGAAGCATTTGAGGCAGTACAGGAGTGGATGGACTATCGTAAGAGATGCGGTGAAGAGGTTACCGGAGAGAGTTGGGTAATGAGGACTTTATGGAATACTACGGATCCTAAGTCTGATGTTAGAGTAAGTAACAAGATGGGCTTTGCTACAATCAGAGCATTGATTGAACGAGCATTAAAGGCACAAGGCTTGAGGAGCGGTATAGCGAGGGTAGGACATAGACATGAATTCAAGACCAACCATGGATTCCGCAAGTTCTTTCAGACAAATGCTGAACCTAAAATGAAGTCATTAGATGTTATGACGTTGATGGGACAAAATACTGGTTTAGCGGCGTCTTACAATAAACCGACTGTAGAGATGTTGCTTAATTGTTGTACTTCCAGACATGGTTGACAAAATCATGTACCCACATGCCTGACACTTTTTGTCTTGTTTTAGTGTATCAATAGCGGTTGTTTTAAACATTTCAT
>JASHSN010000421.1 GCA_030038695.1 Nitrososphaeraceae archaeon | reverse complement strand
TCTCTCTCTAGACTCATGTATCCCCTTGGCATTTTCATCCTTAATCGCTTTCGCAATTTTAGGAATGTATCGATATCTCCATGGATAATCATCCTGTATTGCATAAGCAATTCTTTCAGAATCCAGTCATCATTCACACTATTCACTATATCATCAAAATTTACTAGTGTAGACTTCATCAAAACAATGGACTTTCTAAGAGCTTTGTCGATTAGATCTTTTTCCTGAAATACCTTCCCTTCTCTATAATGTTCACCTTCATCGTCAAAGTCCTTCTTTTTTGCTTTAGAAATCTTCACAATATTCCTGACCTCGACCTTAGTCAAAGGGTTCTTAATGACAAAATTAGCAAATTCCTGTATAGCTTCCTTATCTAAAGGCAACATTTCTAATGCCACGCTTGGAGTTATTCTGCGGTGGATAATTTCATTACGAATGTTTGGTGGGAGACGAAGGAGCTGTATTCTCTTGGTAACAAATTCTTGACTCCTCCCGATTCGTCTTGCCAATTCGGTTATTCCTCCCCAGCCGCGGTCTTGGCCGTACCGATTGAACGCGATGGCCTCTTCAATAGGGTTCATAGTGCTATGGTGCACATTTTCTACAAGACCCACTTCATAGGCTTCCTTATCTGATAATTCAATTACATGAGAGGCAATCTTTCGTAATTTTAAGAACTTTGCCGCAGCAAATCTGCGATTGCCTGCAACCACTTCATACTCGTGTTGCATCGGTCTTACAAGTATTGGCTGCAATAAGCCATGCTCTTTAATTGAAGAAGCTAGCTCATCTATATTATCCAAACTAATACGGAATTGATACTGAGAATGTCGAAGCTTACTGATGCCGATTTCTTGAATGACGCCAAGATAACTCATCCCAGTATTTTATCTCGATAAGCTCCGTAATAAACAATTGTTTGAGCTGTAGAAGTAAAAAACCCAATTACAACCCCGATTTCACGAATATTTGTTGTAATCTTGACGAAGTCCGCTCTATCACGAATTCACACATGATTAGAAACAGGTCTATAACACCAGCGCCAAGTATACAAGGATGGTTCAAGCCTTACTGAAAGGATCATAAGACCAATAATTGGCAACTTGTGGAATTTGCAAATCAAATGGAAATTTTATACCTAATTTTTCTCGACTTTGATAGCATCATTTCTTTTCTAGAAGTAGACAAAGACATATGCGGCTATGTAGATATTGTGGTACTTCTGACTTAGCGAATAGTCGCAAATCGGTTCCGATATCCTTGTTTCTGCAACTTTTCCATTTCCCATTGACATAAATATAATATTCTTTTTTCTTGACACGATAGCCAGTAATTAATCTGGCAAGCGTAGGTGAATCGTAAATTCTATGCTCCCTTATGTATCCCTGAATATTTTTATCTTCGTACGGAATCGTTAATATGACTCTGCCTCTTTTTTTTAGGATACGGAAAATCTCTGAGAGCGCCTTTACGTCACCTAGGGAGTCGTATTCATTAGCCAGGTGAGTGTTTGGCGTGATTCCAACATGTTCAACAGTGCTAATACAAATTACTATATCAAAAACTTCATCGCGGAATCCCATCGTCCTAGCATCCATTCTCAAGAACACAAAAGATGACTTTTCCTTCCCTTCTTCGAATAGCTTTGGTAGCCCTTTGGCGATGTCAATGCCAAATACACCCCATTTTTTATTATTTCCGAAATTGCTGAGAGCATTCGTCACAGCAGACCGTCCTGATCCGACGTCAAGTATCCTGATACCTACTCTAGAAGGCTGTAAATTTCTCCCGAGAAATCCATATTCAACTACTCTCTCCGATACGGTGCCGGCAAGTAAATGATCGGTATCTAAACTGTCGATGTGAGTTGTCTTGTAGGACGCGCGTTTACTGACTAACGAGTAGATCGGAATTCTTACCCCCGTCCTAGAGCTCTTACGGTGACCCGTAACATAAATTATTTTTTTTTGCTGAAGATAAGAAATCGACTTTCTTATTTCAGCCATATTCGCATCCTGAATTTGCCTGTAAATAGAGTAGTCATCCGCAAAAACATTTTGTTTTAATATAGAGATTATTTCTCTTACATAATTCAAATACGGCAAAAATCTAATGAGAAGAGATATTCTAACCTTATGTTTGGAGAAGACGAGTGTGAGCTATGTTTGTCGCTAAAATTCAACTTGTACCACCTTTTGGTCATGCTCTCACTTTAGCATTTCCTTACTTACCGTACTCACAGTACTTTAGTAACATCTTCACTTTCAAACAAAGTGCGATACACGGCAGCTGATCTGGGATATGACGACCATAAACTGTGTAAATTCAGCACAGATAAGGGATTTGAACTAGACTGCCTAACATAATTTGGTACAACTGTTTAAAGATCTAGTTCGAAATCAATTTAGCTTGAAGGTGTTATGAATACATTGAATGTTCATTTTGATCTCTGCTGTAGTTTTAAACTCAGCCTATAGAAATGCGAGAGATGCAGATGTACGAGAGAGGATTTTGCTGATAACA
>JASHSN010000420.1 GCA_030038695.1 Nitrososphaeraceae archaeon | reverse complement strand
ATGAAGCCTACCTGTCCGCATGCAATATTGAGATATATTAAACTTATATATCTCAATTGGTACAAGTATCGAATAAATGAAACTCGCTTGGATCAAGCTAACAAGAAACATTCCCCAATATCATCAACACCTAATCTCCCAGGCAGTTAATTGCACTGGACACGAGTTCAGTGTAGAGAGTGACTAGTGTTTTACTTCGTCTTCTAGTGTTTTACTTCCAAAGTCATATTCATTGACTTTGTCATGTTACCGGCACCAGCAGTCATATTCATTGACGATCCTTTACTTGGCATACTCATTCCAGACATTCCCTTGCCGCTGCTCATATTCATATTCATTGACTTTGTCATGTTACCGGCACCAGCAGTCAGGGCCATACTCATTCCGGGCATGGCCAACTTAAGACCATATACAGTTATAAGTGTTGGATGTAGTTCACCATGAACTAGCTCCATTACGTTCATGAATGATGACTTATTATTTACAGCATTTTTTAACTGATCCAGATAATTCGTTATATTACTATTGTATTTTGTCGCGTTGGCCGGTGCTATAGGTTTCAAATTCTCGTTAAATACTTGTTGCGCAACAACAGCCAAGGATTCTGCTGTCTGATAAGCTGTTAAGTTCTTAATCTTAGCAGGCGACTGGTTCATTGTATTAGTTACTGCAGTTTCAGACATTCCCTTGCCGCTGCTCATATTCATATTCATTGACGATCCTTTACTTGGCATACTCATTCCAGACATTCCCTTGCCGCTGCTCATATTCATATTCATTGACGATCCTTTACTTGGCATACTCATGCCGGCCATACTCATTCCGCCCATATTCGCTACTGAACTAGGTGGCAACCCTAGCGCAGCCCCATAGTTATTGTATATTTCGTTCCCGAAATTTGCGAGCACTAACGCCTGAGTCTTTGGGTTATCTACTAGATCCTTACTAATTCTTACAGCAACTGCTTCGTCTAGAAGGTTATCAATGTTGGTCACTTTTGATTGCACTGAACTGGAATTAGAGGATGGAGTTACAACAGTAGTTTTCAAATCATTTAAAGAATGGAGCAAGTCTGCTACTACTCTGGGATTTCTCTCCGATATTTCGTAGGTCCATGTAGTATTTACGACAGGGTCTTTTTGAGTAAATAGTTCCTCAACGACTTTAGCATGTTGCTGAGCCTGTTGAGTGTTATTTGAGAAATCACGAGCAACAAGCTGGGCTTCCGCTTTCATTTTGTTTATCATGGTTAGAAATATGGCATTTTCGTTTTCAGAGAACGTATGGGCTAGTAAGACCGGATTTGAGAATAGCAAAAAAGTTAGGACGATTACCATACATAGCGGGATTAAAATTCGCATTTTCAAGTTAGTGCATTATTATACTAATTAATCTTTATGGTATACTCGTCGAATGTACTCTAGATATTCCTAATGATACCTAGAGTACATACATATTCCACGTCAACTACCACCGATTAAAATCGATGGCTTGTAGCCAGATATTAAATCCGCTACAATAGGCTGTTTGACCAAAGCCCTAGGGCACGTATTTGCGGCCCTAGCAGCAATATTTATTGCCGCCACCTAATCAGCCATGTCCTTATATCCACATTGCAGACATTCAAATTGGTTCTGACACCTGGCGCACTCTCTTGAAGTATTTTTATGGTCAATTACCCTTAAAGGCACGCCTCCACTCTTTGCTTTATATGTGAGAAATTGCCTGAGCTCTCCAAACGACTTCGGATGTCTATCTCTTTGGCTTACCCTTGAGCGAGAACGAGAATGAATATACTTCAAATTTTCAATTCCTATCGCCCTAGCGGTGCCTTTAGCCTTTGAGATGCTTTCCCTACATGGTAAAAGAGATCTTCCTAAAGGCAGCGCTGTATAACGTGTTCAATCGAATGACCTAGCTAAGGGTTTAGATAAACTAAAATCCTAAATGAATCATGCAACAGAGCACTTTGAGATATATGTTTGGATAGGTTAGTATCTTTCTTGAATTGTCTTTCTTTACCAGATATTTTACTCAATTTTCTTTTTGCTGATCTAGTCCCTATATGTTGTAAAGTTTTTCTTAGCCTAAAATATCTCTGTCTAGTATTCTCTATTTTTTCGCAATCAAATATCTCTCTGTCAGAGTCTACAGCAATATTTTCAATCCCTAAATCAATACCAAGAACGCCGACTGGATCATATTCTTTTTCTTCGGGAACATCTTGAACGACTATCAAATAGAAAACACCCTTCTTGTATACCAAGTCTGATTGGCCTTCAATTTTACCTCTGTTCCATTGCTGTCTTTGATAATCGCCTACTCTGGTTGCAATCTTTAACCGTCCTTGCAATGTCATAATCGAGACTTTATCAATCGATATTCTAGAATTACGTTGGTCATACTGAACTGCCCCAAAGGGCTTGAACCATGGTTTCTTGTTATGTTTGTAAGATTCTACTACTTTTGAGATAATCCTAATCGCTAGCTGCGAGCTAAGCCCAAAACCTTTCGTATTTCTCTGTATACTGCTTTATGTAATCTGTATTTGTTTCTTAATTTTAATACGAATGCCCTTTCAGCTACAAAATTACACGCTTCATTATATCTCTTCATAGTCTCTAGCAGTATATTATCTTGCTCTGTTTCAAGTCTAA
>JASHSN010000419.1 GCA_030038695.1 Nitrososphaeraceae archaeon | reverse complement strand
TCAACTGTGGGAATTGATTATATCGTAGAACTAGATTAATTTTGGCAGGCCGACTACAAGGTCGATGTAATGAAAATTGACATAGAAGGTGCAGAAGTCTTGGTTTTGAAAGAAGCAACAAACACACTCAAAAACTTGCGAAAGATAATTGTAGAAATACATTATGATAATTTTGATAGGACAAATGAAATGTTGGAAAGGTCAAAAATTCGACCTAGAATCTTTTCAAGGAGAAATGCAGTATATCATAGGTCTAAAACATAATGTTCCCTGTAGAACAAACCTCTTTAACATAAAAGGTAGATTATAATTATCACTATAACAAATGATATTTTGTCGTACTTGAAAATTCTACATCTCTCGCACGAATCATTGCCTGATTGGAGGGTCGAGAAGGCCGCAAGATCTGCAGTAAATATTGGTCACGAGGTAGCCTTTGCAGGAAGATACCCAAAAAATTACGACAACAAAACATTTTCTAAAATATATGAGCTGGTTTGGACTGCTAAAGCCAGGTTCGGCATTCCTTTCTATTGGCGTTCCGTGAAAAAGCAACTTGAGAAAATAATCCGGCAAGCAAGACCCGATATTATACATGCACATAACATTTTCTCAGCTAAAATGATCTCGGAATTTGATTTGCCTTTCATATATGATGATCATGAATACTGGCCCGTTCAAGCAAGGTTATTGAAAGAGATAGATGATCTATCCTCGTTAGATGCTAGATTCGAACTTGTCAGAAGGATTAGACGTAAATTTATTAATAATTATGCTTTGCGACTCTGGACAAAATGGGAAAGAGAAGTCGTTGCCTCTCACCCTACAATAACCGTATCTCCTAGAATTGCAGAGGAAATGAAGACATTAGTTGGCAAAACCCCCAAAATCTTCGTTGTTCCAAATTATCCACTTCGCGCAGAATCGAATAAGTTTAGAGGACCATGCCCTCACGCAAAACTGTCATGTGTCTACGCCGGTGGGGATGCATATAATAAACAGAGGTATCCACATCTCAACAGAGAAGGCCTTCCTGAATTATTTAGCAGCCGTGACATGGGAGATCTCGCCATCATCGGGTCGGACGGCCCACCGTTAGAAAATGTTAGGTACGTGGGTTATCTCAAGCGAGATTCTATGTATATGGAGATGTCTAAACATTCGATTGGATTGATTCCATTCAAGAAGCATTGGTCACATCCATACATTAACCCTAACAAGACCTATGATTATGCTAACACTGGGCTGTTTGTTATGTGTACCAATTCCTTCATAACAATACAGGAAACCTTGAAAGAAAATTGCTCGACATTCGAGGACTACGAATCTCTAGTGTCACAACTGGAGTATTTCAAAAACAATCCAGACGCTCTATATAATAAGCGTCTTAGGATATTTGAATTTGCTCAAAACAATCTCATCTGGGAAAAAAGTGAACAAGAGCTTTATAGAGCGTACCACGTTTGCTGATGTCTGAATGTTGATTAACCTGTCAACTCACAGGAGCAGATCCTGTTCATATTCAGTACAAATTCGTGGGTTTTATGATCAAATCCCATTTCCTTTAATGTGCCGTTTTGATTTTTCCTCGTTATCCGATTTTGTTATATTATACTCAGATACGTAGATAATTATTTATTGGATGACACATCAAGTATCACAGAAGATGTAGTGAATATTTTTCATCTCTTACTCCTATTCAAAAACGCTGACATCATCACTTGTCTATCTTCATGTGCAAAGCACAATGCCCAGCTATTTATCTCAAGACGAAGACCTGTTTCTAGATCTGCGTCCATGGCCTTATTGATTAACATCTTGCTCACCTTAACTGCATTGTAACTGTTCTTTGTAATCTCTCCACCAAGTATAATGCATTGATCCATCAATTTTTTATTCAGCAATTTAGGTGCATCCTCTTCCTCGCGGCGAGTCGAAATTTTTTCAAATCGCCCTTCAGCTTCTTCAGAAGAAGGTTTAATCAACACATCATCTAGGCTTACTACTTTATTGACAAGTCCTATCTTTAATGCTTCATCTGCTGTTATCATTTCTGCTGTAAAAATCAATTCTTTTGCCTTTGCAGGTCCCAAAATTCTAAACATTCTCTGAGTACCTCCCCATCCTGGCGGAATGCCGATTTTGACTTCCGTTTGGCCTATCTTCGCGTTAGCTGATGCTACTCTGATGTCACAAGCCAATGCAATCTCACATCCGCCTCCTAAAGCATAGCCGTTAATTGCGGCAATGACCGGTTTTTCTAAATCCTCTATTTTATTTAACATAGTATGTACTGAGCTTGCATACCTTTCTGCTCCAATAGGATCGATATTTGCTACATATCTAATATCCGCTCCGGCACAAAATGATTTTTCACCTTTACCGGTAATCACAACAACCTTTACATTATCGTCTACTGATACAATATCAATTGCAGAGGATAGCTCTGCGATAACATCTACATTAATGGCGTTCAATACTTCGGGTCTATTAATTGTAATTATGGCTATGTCATCCGGCCGTCGTTCAATTTGTATATAATTCATGGCCGACACATGAAAAATAAGTTGTACTACTTTATAAGTTCACTTTAGATAGATGAGGTTTCAAGGTTCAAAATTAGAATACTCTCGAGTTACCTATATTGATAAACTTCAACCGTTATACGATATATCAATCGATTGTTTCAATTTAGTGGTAGTGGAGGCCATTTTATTCGAGGTTATGTATAGCTAACCTCGAATAAAATAGATCTAACCAAAAATAAAGATTACCTGATATTCAGAATATCTACATGTGACAAGTGCAAAGCGACTTATCTTTGGCAGACGAAAATTCTCTCCATTCATATTAAATCATACACAAGAATGACTTTTCCGTTTAGAACTGAAGTCTGATTTTATCAGGGAATAGGTCTGACTTTTTAAAGAATCCCTTCACTTTTGCACTCTCACCACATTTGGTGGTTCATCAAATTATATTTATCTGCCATCGTGGGACAACTACAGCAAGACATCCATCTTTGTTGACTACATCAGAAAATTGCTCAATTCTAAGTTTTCTTTGCATTGAGATTCTGTTCTTATCTGTAGTTCCTAGTCTTAGCTTGAGCTCCTAGCCTTAGAAATTGGCAGCAGTAGGATATGAGCAACATTGTATTCATCAGTGAACTACCAAATGGGAGCGATAATCAAGATGATAACAATTATTTCTCATCATCATATTCCAAACAAATCCTTTACTTCTCAAATATGCACTCATATCCCTCTCCCAATTAGAGTCTTCTAAATATATTCTTTTTGTATGATAGATGCTACCACCTCTCTATTAGTTACTAGGGAGGTCGTGGGGATGGAGTAGCGGCTGTGTGGTAATAAAGTTGGGGGAAGAGTTATTTGATATCATATCTGGCTGGAATCAATGTCGTTTCTCGGCTGTCTATGATAACTGAACTGTTGCCTGACCAGGCCCAATGCCGTGTATATTAATTCTATCATTGACATGGAATGGAGGACAGGATGGACAGCCTCCGGTAGATTGAATCAAGGAAGGCACTGTCTGACCTGGCAGGCCACTGATCAGAACAACTACAGAGACGATCATTGGCCCCGGCATTGCAATTTGTTGGACGATGGCATCGAATGTTGCGTTTACACGTCCTTCTCCAATTCCGGGTATTACTATAGTCGAGGAATTATGACATCCAATTGTGTTCGTCCCCGGCGTCTGCACACAACCAGGCAGGTCTATATTTGTAATCGACTCACTAGTCTGATGAGGAAAGCCACTCAAGGTCATCTTGAGTACACTGAATTTGGCCCCATATACTTTCTGATATCCATTCGATATAAGACCCGTTGGTGCCGTAATTAATAGTAACACTGACATCATACCCAGGCCAACCAAGACTTCATGATAGTGCAAATCTAAAGCAGAATAAGAACGGTTCCTATTTATATACTGTTCATCATAGCCAATGCTTATGAGAACCTAATCGTTTAATCTGACGAAATTTACGACCTTTGCCTTTAAGGCATCGGACATCTCGCGTCCACATTGAGGAGTTGGGTAGGTGATATTGATGCTACTAATATTACGAGCGCAACACTTAATCATCATTCCTCATGGATCCTTCTCCAAATGCTATAATCCTATCTCCTCTGAGCGCTTGTCATCGATGACTAGCATCCTATGCCACCTTAACTGGTTTCAGTATTCTGCGAATCGCGATGTACCATATATTTCATATTATCTTCCTCTCAAGTGTATGTTCGATATTAATGCTTCAGCCTCGCTAACAGTTCTCCACACCTCACTAACAACATCAGCCCACTATCCAATTCCTCCGGCTTGACCGGTTATACGTATGTGTGGTCATGTGTGTATGTGTATGTATATGTATGTGTGGTTATGTGTGTATGTGTATGTATATGTATGTGTGGTTATGTGCATGTCCACGCTTCCTGATCACTCTTACAACGAAACCAATATAGGACTTTTTTCCATTGCAAAAAACAGAGCAAAGGAAAAACAAGTTAATAACATAAATTGGCAGCAATATGATTGGAGAGTCATAGCGTCAAAGATTGAGGCTAAATTCGATGCAGTATTAGCATTAGGAAATTTTCTATCGCTTATCCACGATTATAAAGATAGAAGGAGATGTCTGGATCAATTCTTTAAAATTTTAAACCCAGGAGGCATACTTATTATTGACGAAAGAAATTTCACAAGAATATTAGAAAACCAAGAAGAGATTGTATCTAATAATAAAAACCCCGATTTGTTCTATCGCAAATTTTATAACAAAAAAGAAGTTGTATTACCCCCACTCAACTTAAAGCCGGACCACGAGAAATTCATGGTGATATAGTCACTTTTCGTCTTGCTAGAGATGCAGTTCCTAACAATTATGAGGATGTGGAATTATATATGTCCAAAGAAGAAGAACTGAAGGAAATGTTACGTATTAGCGGTTTCGTGGACATTGAAGAATATTCAGATTTTAGTCGGGGCATATCAAAAGATGCTGTCTTTTTTATATATGTAGGACATAAGCCGGGTATAGAAGGTGATCTCTTACCGTAATACAGGATTTTTTTGGTATCATGTACATAGATACCTAAGATGTCGGATCAGGATTCGGTCTAGTTGTAGCAATGTTGATAAGCCTGCCCTACGCATTCGATTCCTGTCTAGTCTAATCAGATGGATACCGAATTTGTATTCCATAAGCTGTATTTTGATATGGCGTGAAATGTGGCCTAATCTCAAATGATTTTATCATCTGAGGATATATTGTACGATAAACTGGATATGTCTCTGCTGGAGAATAGTATATGCCAGAGTATACTTCCCCCGATAATTGTTCCGATATTAGTAAACCTTTGTAATGCATCAGAAGTAGGATCCCTGAAAGTACCATTTAGCAAATATCCAGGATGACCTGCTAGAACGATATTATTTGTAGTATTTTGGCTGAACCTTATATCTGGAAAATCCTTGTAATCTGCTGCATCGCCTAGCACTAGACTATTAAGATATTGATCCGGAGTATATCCCGCACTTAAGTTTTCTATTTGTATCATAACATAATGGTATAACTGAAGAAGAAATTATAACATATTGGTATAATTTCTTTGTGGATAAAATGATGCGATGATGGTTGGGTTGCTTCCGCCCTCAACACTCCAGCCTGAAGGATATTGCATTTTAATTCCATAGGTAGAATTTTCATATTGTTGGATGTTGGTAGCATTTCCCAGAGTGGTATTGTTTCCTAACATGTGAAGAATCGCATCTTTATTAGTTAACGCAAAAGTGTTGTTTGGA
>JASHSN010000418.1 GCA_030038695.1 Nitrososphaeraceae archaeon | reverse complement strand
ATTCATAATACACGAAACAGACAGCGTACAATCAAGCGAGTATACTGGGTTTAAGTGGGTGGTCTATCACACAGGATTTTGTACATTATGAAAAGGTACATTATACATTTAAAGAATCAGAATTATATTCCTAAGCAGGCTAATTGGTTACTCCACAGAGCTAGAAACATGGTATCCGATATTGGCGTCGTTGTCCGTGATACTCGTGTTGCAACTGAACACGTCGAGTTTGACACAAGTATTCCTGAAAGGATTGATCTAGAAGAGATTCTTCGTCGATTTAACACCATTTCCCCTGTTTCGGAGTACGAACTCTTGGTCGAAAGACACTTGGAAAAGCACGAAGCGATACGAAAAGCAAGGGACTTGTTCAATAACGAAAAGTACTGGCAGACTCATGAAGTTCTTGAACCTGTATGGAAGGAGGCTCGTGCTGAAGAGAAGAATCTACTGAATGGAATCATTTTGATTGCGGCGGCATTCGTTCATGACGAGAAGGATGAATCAAGTATTTGCATCTCCATACTAAGTAGAGCGAATAAGAAGCTCTCTCAATCCAAGGGACTTTACTTCAGAATGGACTTGGATGAAATAAATCGGCAAGTCTTACGAATAATTGAAACAGGAATGATAAGGAGGTTCACAATTTAAACCATATCCAGTTTTAAAGACTAGAGTCTGTTATTCGAAAGCCCCGTGCGCTGTCTGTCGTAATTGGATTTTCTGCTCAACACTACGTAAAGATCCATTTACTCTCTTTGGACAAACTTGAACTTGAGAACCATATGATAAGAATAGAATAACGCTTATCAATTGATATAATTGACTGAGGAAGCTCTGAAAGGTAACGCTTCAATCCAACAAATTTATTCAAAACATGATAGTTACCTTCTTTGCATGAATCGCTAATTTGAAGGTTAATGGTCTACTTGCCTCATAGTGGACGACAACATAGCCATAAAACTTAACTATAATTGCTACATATATAATCAGGAAGACCACATGTCTGCATCATCCCCTTCGACTTCCACTACCGTAAAGCAACATTGATGTAATATTTGCAAAATAATTTTTGATAATATTGACACGTTAAATGCTCATAATAGGATGGAGCATAGCGAAAATAAACATTCACCTGCAGGTGTTAGTTAACGAAATCATTTCCCTCATCATTTTTAAAATTAATTCAATGTATGAAATTGAGCCGTAACTGACGGTCTGAAATACCATATTGAATTTTGTTCCGAATCAATTCCACTTTTGAATATTTCAAACACAGGAAAAGGATATTTTGTTAATTCAAAGAATGTGATGCTGCAAGACAGAAAAATGAAGAAGAAAAAACTATTGTTTGCGGAGGAACTGTTGTTGTTGTACTGTCAGGAATGAACTCCAAGCCTTTCCTGCGTTTGTGTTAAATTCTGTCACAGACTCGAATGTTCGATTAAGAGCTCTGAAGTTTTCTGCCGCCGCATTTATTGCATTGACAGTCAGCTGGTTGTTGATACGAACAGCACTAACTATGTTCTCTGTGATTTCGTTTGATTTCTTTATAAACTCATCTGTGTATTGTGGTGTTCCTATGGGAAAGTTCCAGTTACTTGCTACCATCTTTTGAGCTGAAACCATATTCTGGATGGTATTCTTCGCCGCGGCTACATAATCAAGTTGTAAATTAGAGACGGATTGCGTATATTGCGGCTGAGCTTTTGTAAATTCCTCTACTATTCTAATGTAGTTTTGTTTTACTCTATCGTATAAATTATCTAATTCCACTGACCTTGTTGTAATAACATTGTCGTCTTTGGATTTATTCTCTACCATCTTATTTCAGCTATGATTTTAGAGTATACAATATATATATGTTGGTATTCAATGGGCCTGTGTGCCTTGTAAAACCATGTAATGCGTAAAATTGGTGAATAATGACATCTCTATAGACAATAGAATATAGTTCCATGTTGTATGCCATCCTCAGCAGATCCCTACTCATTTGCATGAGACCTTATAGGAACTGGAATTTTTCGTAACGTACGCTACGTAACGAGCTGTTCCTAGACGGTCCTGATTCGAATTGGTGTATGCTTCTTTCCAGTATCTTCATCCTGAACGTAGCCTAACGTAGGGATTGATTAGTATCTTCGTCAGCATTGGTGAGAATGTATCTCATCCTGTCATACGTGATCCTGGATACGCCAACCCTATAGACATGGTGTATTTTCT
The DNA here is from genome assembly GCA_030038695.1 of Nitrososphaeraceae archaeon. GTDB lineage: Archaea > Thermoproteota > Nitrososphaeria > Nitrososphaerales > Nitrososphaeraceae > Nitrosopolaris. The sequence goes on along the minus strand of JASHSN010000418.1, from coordinate 4,606 downwards.
ACTTTATCCAACTGCCACGGCTTGGCATCTTTATCTGGCAAATTGGTCTTACTAAATGATACAACAATTTTGACACCGTCACCATTATACGTATCTACAAATTCATTTGCATGAGCGAACTCAAGCTCGAATTCGTGGGCAAGCAAGTCAAGGATATGTACGGCACTTTCATGGGAAAAGTGGTTGGTATAATAACAGATATTGATGGTTCAATTGAATCTGTCGGAGTGGATTGCGGTTCTGCAGGTTTAAAACAATTACCTTATGAACAGCTATTAGTCCAAGGGGATTACGTAATCTTCATTCCCAGATGGAGATTGGACGCTCAAAAGCTATTGCGGCAAAAAAACCTTACTCTGCAACGAATAAGGGGATTGCAAGATATCGTTGCAGAAAATGATTTGATGAAGGATGATGCTGAATTGGTCTATTTAAAATACGAAAAGCGGCTCCATGATCTTGTCGAGAATGAGAAAACTGCTAGTGAGGAATTACAAGCGAGATTGAATGAATTAGAGAGGGAAAACAGGAGCATCAAAACGGTGTTGTTTGACGCAAAATTACAATTTAGAAGCAACGAGATAACTGAGGATGCATATCAACAAATTAGTACGCATAGTAATGAACTGATAGAGCGTATCAGTATCGAAAAATCTGAAATTAATAGTGTTAAAACGAAACTTTCACAACAAACTTTGGAAAATATTGCTTTGACACCGAAACTGCCTACTACTACAAGTACGTCAGATTCAAAAGCGATTACCGGAGAATCATCCCGACAACACTTAGAGTTGACCCCACAACTCGTAAATGCAGATGCGAGTGAACATAGAGTCGACCGGCCTGAAAATTCCGAAGATAAAATAATAGCGAAAACTACTAAACGTGAATCAGACTCGGACTCAAGCTGGCTTAACCAGGTTATTCAAAATGAATAAATTTTCGGCACCAGATCAATAAAGAAAAGGAAGGGGAAAATTAAAAACTAACTAAGGAAAAAGGTGTGTTGTTTATCCTACTTTCCTTGGTTTGTAGAAGTCTGCAAAAGTTCTCCTATCTCGTTGTGCATCTTTAGGAAGTTTAATCCCTTCTCAGTTGTTTTGTATGTTTGAGAACCCTCCAAGTACTCCAACAAAGTGTTTTCAATAAGCACCGAAAGATATTCCCGTAGCTGTGCATAGCTGAGAAACGCCTTATACATGATTTTTGTCTTTGTAGCCCCGCCGTTTGCTGCCTCTAGGATCATCGCTACTATTTCTGTTCTGCTTCTGTATTTCACAATTAAAATACACTGGATTTGTTTATTTTAATATATTGACACATTTTGTAGTAACAATATTCCGGCTTAATATTACACTTTATAGCTTTGATTACTACTAAAAATCCACTTCTATATAAATGTTATACTAATACGTCACGACCTAATTCGCTTTACATACCAGCATTTACATACAAACACATTTAAAAATTCTTTTCTCATAGTTATCAGATATGACTAATGAAAATTTTATTAAACTTTCCAGGATTTATGAACAGAGTGAAAAAATGAGAATAAGCTTACAAGGAAAAAAGCTCGATAAAATGAAAAGTCAAGCTTTGGAAAATCCTGAGCAGTTCTGGGCAGAACAAGCAAAAAGTCTAAGTTGGTTTAAACACTGGGACAAAGTATTAGACTCATCTCATCCTCCCTTCTACAAATGGTTCGTTGGTGGAGTATTAAATGCATCTGTCAACTGTCTTGATAGACATATAGACTCTGATTTTAAAAACAAGGTTGCCATAATCTGGGAAGGTGAAAATAAAGAAAGCAGATCATTTACCTATTCTCAATTATATGGTTCTGTTAACAAGTTAGCGAATGCCCTGAAAAATTTGGGAGTCACGAAAGGCGATCGTGTGACAATTTATCTTCCGATGGTGCCAGAACTTCCAATCGCCATGTTGGCATGTGCAAGAATTGGTGCCGTACATACAGTTGTATTCTCTGGCTTCAGTGGACAGGCATTATCCGATAGAGTAAATGATTCAAATTCTAAGGTGGTAATCACTGCGGATGGGGGTTTTAGAAGGGGAAAACTTATTGAATTGAAAAAAGTTGTCGATGATGCGATTCCTTTTTCTCCTTCGGTCGAACATGTTGTAGTCTTGAAAAGAGCTTCAAATAACATTAAGATGAGTCCCAAATGTGTGTGGTGGCACGACATAATTGAAGATGCATTACCGTACTGCGCGCCGGAAAATGTAGAAAGTACGCACCCATTGTATATTCTGTACACCTCTGGTACGACAGGTAAGCCCAAGGGTGTCGTACACAGTACTGGTGGCTATTTGACCTATCTATACGCAACAGCTAAATGGGTTTTTGATTTTACGACGAAAGACATTTTCTTTTGTACTGCTGATATTGGTTGGGTAACAGGTCATAGCTACATAGTTTATGCTCCACTGATGCACGGTGCTACTCAGATAATGTATGAAGGAGCGCCCGATTATCCAAGACCTGATAGATATTGGGATATAGTTGAAAAGCATGGAGCCACAATTCTATATACTACTCCTACCGCTCTTCGAATGTACCTTAAATTTGGAGATAGTATACCTAATTCTTTCGAGTTGTCGTCGCTACGTCTCTTGGGGACTGTTGGTGAACCGATTAATCCGGAGGTATGGATGTGGTATTTTAAAACTATTGGAAAGGAAAATTGTCCTATTGTTGATACATGGTGGCAGACGGAGACGGGCGGTGTCATGATAAGTTCCTGTAGTGGCATTGAAATGGTCCCTATGAAACCAGGTTCTGGGACCTTCTCTTTGCCTGGAATAGACGCCGTAGTTGTAGATGAGAACGGAAAGCCAACGGCCGCTGATAAAAAAGGATACCTGGCGATCAGAAAACCTTGGCCAGGAATGCTGATGACACTTTGGAAGGACGATGAAAAATATCAGGATACTTACTGGAGAAAATTTGTCAACAATGTGTACTTCACTGGTGACTATGCACTTTGTGATACTGACGGCTATCTCTGGTTGCTAGGTAGATCAGATGATGTGCTTAAGATAGCAGGACACAGGTTGGGCACGGCCGAATTAGAAAGTGCCTTTGTCTCACACCCCGCGATTGCGGAGGCGGCAGTAACTAGTCGACCAGATGAGAAAAAAGGGGAATCTATTATTGCATTTCTGGTATTGCGTACAGAATTCGTATCAGAATCTGGTCAACAGCTGAGAAACGAACTTGTCAGCCATATTAAGGAAACAGTAGGATCCATTGCGACACCTGGAGAAATTTATTTTGTCGGTAAACTTCCAAAAACCAGAAGTGGAAAAATAATGCGTAGATTACTAAAATCGATATCGAGCGGATCATCGACAATAGGTGACGTAAGTACACTAGAGGATGCAAGGTCAATAGAAGAAGTGCGGCAAGTTTACGATGACCTCCATAGAGCCGTCGGCTAATGGACAGGGATGTTTACTCATTTATCCTACACCTCAGAGATTACGAAAACGTCACTTGTTTTGCAGCTACTATCAATATTGTCGATCATATACTGAAACATCCTAAAGATCGGAACGTAATAAGTGTAGAACTAGCTACTCATATTGGGATAATGTCATCACAAAAAGATGTATGTATTTATCTTACAAAATACCTTACATTTGTGCGAAATCGTTTAATAGAGTTAATATATTTTATTGTATTAAACTACAATGACTATCGAAATTAATTTTAGACTGAAGGAAGTATTGATAATTGCCCTGCCGATTCTTATACTATCGATTAATGTTGTCTTCAACTACTCGCTATTTCAGACGTATGCACAAAATGTTCCTGCAGATGGAGCGAAAACAGCGACTTCAGTAATAATACAGCGTGGTAATAATCCAATTCTGCAAATTAGTAGTAACAAGCAAGCATACAAGCCGGGGGAGACGATTGTCATTACTGTAAAGAACGATGGGAAGTATACACTAGATTTTCCTGATTCACTCTTAGGTTTAACAATACGAGATACCAAAACTCAAGAAAAGGCTGGGTTACTAGGATTACAAGTACTCTCTCAACTAAAGCCAAACGAATCAAAAATATTTCAGTGGGATCAAAAGGATATTGATGGAAAGCAAGTACAACCGGGGACATATGCGGCTAGAACATCAGTCAGCAGCAATTCCAGCAAAATACCATCAGTGGCCGCTATTACAACATTTGCGATAAACTCAGATTGACAAAGGACTGAATATAATTAGCGCCGTATTTGGTCATCCACGTTCCTTCGTTGTCATGACTACGACGATGCGGGTAGTTTAAACTTTGGGAAGAGTTGACGAAGTATGAACTTCAAGGTAATAACTGTTAAGTTCGATGTAGTCATTTCATTTTAGTTAAATTGCGAATGAAGTTCAAAGTATCAATATTTGGAAGTGTATTGTTTCTTTCAATAATACTACCACTTATTCAAGCCAATGGTATTATTACTAATGCCTATGCTTACACCTACATATTCGAGAAATTATCTTCAAATATTCCCGTTCACTCAATCAACGCCTTCTATTATAAATTGCAAACGTTATTTTCAGTCTCGAATACTTTCGCCTATGGCACACT
>JASHSN010000050.1 GCA_030038695.1 Nitrososphaeraceae archaeon | reverse complement strand
CTATCAGAAACACAAGCCATCATTCCTGGCACTTTGATACCAAATTAACGTCATAAAGATAGCGCTTTTATTGACATATGTCTGAGACAGAACACTGTGACTCAAATTTTGAGTGATCGCTTTACGTATATAGTAGGAGTTCAATGTAAAGTAGATTAACAAAGAGTAAATTTTCAGTTCTGTTTTTATTTTTCACTATAAACGATTCAAAATCAATCAGAATATTTAATTGGTTCTCGTTAGTACCTTATGATGAACGCAGCCGTCACACTAAATTATTCGGCATCACAGATTCTACCACGAACCTCACGCATATACAGTTACACTCCAAGTTCTTTTTCTTTCCCTTCAAATCTCATGTAATCCATGGATGCGTAAAATCCACTTATACCATAACACGTCATAACCACTGTGACCATCTGCAGGTTTTATATAACATATCGTATCAGATGTTGGATCCGTAGTGCAACGCAACTGTTCGATGAGCTTGTGGAGCTCTGCCTTCGAATTGGGCTACCACTATTACAGTTTATTCCGAATCCTTTTTAATTATGGACTAGAGATTATACGCATGTGAATATAAAGTCAATAGATATAGACTTTACGAAACGGAATGGGCTGATCCCTGTTGTACTTCAGGATGGAAAGACGAAGGATATTCTAATGCTTGCATACACCAATAGAGAAGCGCTTGATAATACAATAAAAACAGGATATGCTTGGTTCTGGAGCACTTCTCGCAGCAGATTATGGATGAAAGGCGAAGAGTCTGGAAACACTCAGCTTGTTAAGGAAATAAAAGTAGATTGTGATGCTGATGCTTTGTTGTATGTGGTAGATTCCGAAACTCCAGTTTGTCATACTGGAAACCGCTCATGCTTTCATAATAAATTGTTGGACGGAAGAAAATTGAGTGAAGCTACATAAAATTAGTAAATTTTTTATATAAAATGGATTATTAACAATTATTATGTGCCAGATGGAAATGTATTGATAATGCTTATCTTTTTCCAAAAATTCAGTAATACTAAAATTGTGCTCAGCCAAACTTATCTACTACAGTTATAGGTGATAATCAAAACATGGGTATCATACAGTCACTACAATGTAGAGAGTGCAGAAAAGAATATGAACCTCGATTCAGATACGTCTGTGAAGAATGCTTCGGTCCACTCGATGTTATTTATAATTTTCCTTCTAACATAAGAAAGAATACCTTTGAATCCCGAGAGAAAAATTACTGGCGTTATTTCGAACTCCTGCCTATTGCTGACAAAAACAATATTGTGAGTCTAAATGCAGGTTTTACTCCGCTACAGCAAGGTAATAGACTTGGCATACGGTTAGGAGGAATGAAGAACCTATTTATTAAGAATGACTCCGTAAATCCAACGTTTTCATTTAAAGATAGACCAGCAGGAGTAGCTGTTTCTAGGGCCAAAGAAACCAAATTAAAGGCTGTAGGCTGCGCGTCTACTGGTAACCTAGCTTCTGCAACTGCTGCTCATGCTGCTAAAGCAGCGTTACCCTGCTACATTTTTGCCCCATCAGATATTGAAAACATAAAGATTGCGCAAGCGTTATCATATGGAGCTGAATACGTAGCAGTGGATGGAACTTACGATGATGCTAACAGAGTTGCATCCGTAATCGGAGATTCGAAGGGCATCGGAATAGTCAATATAAATATGAGGCCATATTACGTAGAAGGTTCAAAGACTCTTGCGTATGAAGTTGCTGAACAGCTGAATTGGCACGTTCCAGATCATCTTATTATTCCTGTTGGAAGTGGAGCAATGTTAAATGCGATTTGTAAGGGATTTGAAGAGTTGCACAATCTAGGATTAATTGATAGCATAACGAATCTAAAGATCACAGCTGCTCAACCACATGGTTGTGCTCCAGTAGTTGATGCCTTTAAGAAAAAAAGTGATGAGGTGATACCGGTTGAGAAGCCTGAAACAATCGCAAAAAGTCTTGCCATAGGGGATCCCGGAGATGGATTGTATGTGCTCAGAAGATTAAGACAGTATAACGGAATTGCGGAAGAGGCCACCAATAACGAAATTATTGATGGAATACTCATTCTAGCTAAGACCGAAGGCTTGTTTACAGAACCTGCTGGCGGAGTCTCGATAGCAGTACTTCAAAAGCTGGTTGAAGAAGGTAAAATCGACAGAGATGAAACAGTAGTTTGTTATATCACAGGAAATGGACTAAAAGCTACAGAAGCGATCACATCTGTACTTCCAAAACTTAGTGCCGTAAAGCCCGACGTGCAAACCGTCTCAGCAATGATTAGATAATTATATGGCTAATCTGTAACGGTGAACATAAACACTCAAAATGGCCAATATTGAATTCGTCATTCCATCAGTCCTCAATAAAGGAATGGGGGAGAGAAAAGTATCGTTAGAAGCTAATGACCTACATGAAGCATTTGCCAAGGTTTCTGATACTGTAGGGGACGATTTTAAACGTAGGGTATTTGATCTGAATGGTAAACCACGTGCCCTGATCAATATTTACATTAACGGCAAGAATATGCGATTTAACCGTGATGGCATGTCAACATTACTAAAAGACGGTGATTCCTTGTATATATTGCCAGCAGTAGCTGGGGGAGCGGAGTTGACTGACGAAGATATGCAACGCTATTCCAGACAGATAATGCTAGAAGAAATCGGATTCGTTGGAATGGAAAAGTTGCGCAGAGCTAAAATTTGTGTGGTGGGGGTTGGAGGGATCGGAAACCCTATCGTAACTCAATTAGCAGCAATGGGCGTTGGTAAATTGAAAATAGTTGATAGAGATGTTGTTGAAATTTCAAACTTACATAGGCAACATCTTTACAATGAAGCCGATATAGGTAAAGTTAAGGTTGAGGTGGCGGCGGAACGCTTGAAAAAAATAAATCATCATGTTCAAATCGAGGCAGTTCCTCTTTCTATTACCAGATACACCGCCGAAAACATTGTCAAAGGAATGGATATTATCATTGATGCACTTGACACCGTTGACGCAAGATACGCTCTAAATGATGCATGCATCAAATACAATATCCCTTTTGTCTACGCTGGGGCTTTGGGAATGTTAGGCTCAGTCAGTACTATTTTACCGAACAAATCGGCGTGTTTACGGTGCATGTTCCCAGCATTGGCTGAGGAAGACATGCCTACATGTAGTACTGAAGGCGTACATCCATCAATATTATATTTGGTGGCCGGCATTCAGGTGTCTGAGGCAGTCAAAATTGTTACAGGGCAACAACCCACACTTGTAAACAAGTTGCTCTATATAGATTTGAATGAATTGTCGTTTGACAAGATTCACATGTTTAGACATGAGATATGTCCTTCATGCGGATTAAAAAGAGAGGGTAAGAAAGAAGAGCTTGCTTTACAAGCAGAATTGATAATTGAAGAACTCTGCGGAAGAGATAGAGGTAAGAGAACATACATCGTTACTCCATCGTCCGCTCTACCTGGATCAATTAATCTGACCGGAATAGTGAAGAACGCTGAATTACTTGGTTACAATGTTAAAACGAGAGGAAATTTGGGGATAACCGCAATAAGCACAAATTCTAACAACTTATCGGTCAGTTTTCTTACAAGCGGCGCTGCAACGATAGTCGGTGCGAAAAATGAAGGGGATGCGTTATCTATATACAAGACTTTCGCGAGAGAACTAAAATGATCTGATCACCTGTCGTAATATGAATGATTATCATTACGACTGCCGGGTCTGTTTCGAACATAAGTTAACCATTCGAGGCCTCACCATTTTTTGCCAGCACTTTCACGTATGTAATAGAAGATATATTGCTGCGCATATCCAGAATATTTCCCAAAATAATTCCTGAGCGAGGCTGAAAGGATCTTATATTGATTCATGGTTATTCTTTCAGTCATTTTAAACCTGTTTTCATTTTCATTGAACAGCCAGCGATAGTGTCGTGAAAGAGCCCTTAAAATCCAGATGTCGATAGGGAAGGCATCGAGTTTCTCCAGCGAGAATAATAGGATGCAATCAGCAATTTTGTTGCCAATACCATATATTTTTAGGAGTTCTTCTTTCGCGTCCTGGTAGCTAATACGGGCTAAATAGTCTATATCGAGATTACCTGAAACGATATACTTAGCAACAGCTTTGATTGCCTTAGCTCTATATCCTACACCGCAGGAACGCAACTCGTTCATGGTTGCTTTATTTAGACTATTGACAGAAGGAAAAGTGAAAAATACCTTTCCGTCAAAGGTTACCTCTCTACCAAATTTTTTTGAAAGGTTCTTGAGCATCTTACGGATCATCAATATACTAGTATTGCTAGCACATACAAAAGAAAAAATGCATTGATGAGGCTCCTGTCGCATCAAACGCAGGCCAGGATATTTTTTTATTGTCTTAGAGACAAGGTCATCATTTGAAAGGGTCGATAATATTGCTTTAATGTCGTCGTCAAGTCTAAAGACTTTTCTTTCCCACCCCTTGATCTCAGGATAGGAATCGAATTGAATGTCGTTATTTTTGTTATTATTATTACAATTACGATTGTGTGTATAGGAAGTAGAAAATTTCATGACGTGATCTCCAAATGTGCCGTACCAGGAGTTATCTATTCGCTCCCAAAGAAACATTTGACCACTATTAATGCTGATCTCTGGATTAATACAGGATCGGCAATAAAATGAACGCAACCATCGATCATATTAAGATCTATTCTAAACCTTAATGAACTTTTTTACTTTCTTCGTTCATTATATTCTTTAAGTCATTTTGTAGGATTTCAATTGTTTTTGGGATCTCTTTTTCAGCACAGGAAAGACAGGTCTGTTGTAAAGATAAGGGATACGTAAAGTATTTTTGATTCAGTGCGATATCTTTCTTACATGACAAACATTTCTTCATTTTGTAAGGGTCAGTATTCTTGATTATCAATTGTGATAAGGAAAAACCGGAAACTTATAAACATAATCTCTGTCAACCATTTGTGGGAACAAGGGAGTTGTATATCTGTACACTTAAACGCTATGGGGACGCCGGATAGCCATTAAAATAGTATAGCAAACTGATAATTGTAACAGCATTAAACACTAAACACAAACCTTACGACTTTAGCCGGTGCAAATGTGCCGATAATATAGCAGTCATTATAACGTCTATTCTGTAAGCAATGTGTCGATTGACGTATCGATAGTAACTCAGTTCTCCTGCCGATTAGAAGCAACTGTACTATCAATTCTGCCAACGCGAAGAGTAATCTTATCAAAAACAGGCATAAACATCAATTGAATGAGATAGTTCTCACTCGATGACTAGGATGGTACGACAAGACTGGTAATTCTCTACCACTCTATTCGACTCTCTTATACCGATTTTTGGCCGTTGCATTAAACTGGAAGTTAAAATTTCTTGTATTAACCCTTCACAACCTTCTATCAAATTAAAATGAACGAATTTCGCGAGCAAGGACAGCTCATATTCAATGTGATACTAACTCCTGCGCAAATTTTGTCAAGATCTTGGTTTGCGCTAGTAAATACTCTGCATCTGCTTTTCCTAACATAAGATCTTGTTTAGGATATTGATTTTTTATATCTTCAATATGCAGATCGATACTAGAGAACTGAAGTTGGTAGCCCTACCCCATCTATACTTGCAAATAAAACCATTTCCATGGTTAGTCTTAATGTACCTATCTAACTTGGTGCCGATCTCTCTACTGCTCTTGATATCCCATCGTTTAAGGGCATTTTCTGCTTCCGAAAGATACTCGGTAACATCATGGAAAACAGGTCCTTCATAAGGAAGCTCTAGCAAAATACGTTTACCCATACCGAGTTTACTCAATTAATCTGCTACCCGCTTACTCACGTCTATCCTATAATCTACTTCAACTAGTCGCTTGGCCAAGTGAAATATTTTTGGGCTATTCTCTCCAGATATGTCCATCCGTACCCGAATAATTGTCTCAGGTGGAGGATATTGTGATTTTGAATTCCTCATCTGCTGCTGTAAAAGGAGGTTTGTTCTCTACACTTTGCAGCAAATCGGCAGGAGGAGAAACAAATTGTAATGGTGGAATTCGAATATGTGATCTTAATATATGTAACAATCAAGTCCAGTTTGAAGTTAATATGCGTTATTCATTACTTATTGCTTGTCTCAAGAGTAAAATCCTTATTTCTATTGATGCCTCAGATGTGTGCAAGCAACACTTACATCCACAGTAGGTGGAAACAGGCATGCCTTTTCCGAATCTTTTTCATCAGGTTAGCATGACGATACGGTGGACCGCACGTATTCTCTAGATTTCGATAAATTCACCAGTGTCCGGAGCTTTTGATTCAAATCCGTATTTGAGATTGATTTCCTCTGCAAACTTAGTACAAGAAGGTCCATCACCATGGACGGTAAGCACTTTTGGATCGCCTTTTATGTGTTCAAGAATTTCGAATAATTCACTTCTACTATTATGTCCAGAAAATTCGAACTTTTTCACATCAGCTAGACATTTTCTTTCCCTCCCATCATAACTAACCATCCTCCTATCGAGAAGTGTCCGACCAGGTGTGCCTTCACCCTGATATGATACTAGTGCAATGCCATTTTTATCATTCTTAGCAATTTCCTGTAAATAGAATACTGCAGAGCCCCCAACAAGCATCCCGGCAGGCGAGATGATAACACAAGGTTCCTTGACAACACTCTTTCTTCTGTGCCATCCACTTATCCATTCTGCCTCATTTATTGCTCGTTTGAACATTTCTGCATCCTTCAGGAAGGAAGGGTGTTTTAACATAATTTGATTCGCTTTAAGAGCCATTCCATCCATTACGACTTTGTGTCGGAAATTGTAGGATTTTAGAACGCATGCGATTTCCTGAGACCTTTCTACAGAAAACGCGGGGATAAACAACGTCCCGCCTCTCTCGACTACATCATAGGAGAATTCCAATAGCTCTTTTTCAGCCTGTTCTCGTGGTACTTGTTCGGTTTGGGAATAAGTACTCTCTATGATCATTAAGTCGATATCACCAAAGTCCAAATCTGCAGGTCTGAGTAATTTTGAGCCTCTTGTATTAATGTCTCCAGTATAGAATATACGTTTACCGTTATGTTCTAAAATAACCGAAGCACCACCCAGCACATGGCCGGACTCATGCAAAGTTACCGTGACATCGTTTACCATGTATGATTCCTTATACTGCAAATTCCTGGAATGTTTCATCATTGTTACAATGTCAATATATTCAAATGGCAGGTAAAATCCTGATATTTTTATCATGTCCTCCATCAATAATTGCGACAGATCAAATGTAGGAGGTGTACCAAGTGCTTGTACGCATGCTGAATCAGACAAGAACAGAGATGGTACAAACCCGGAATGATCTAAGTGAGCATGGGTAATCACTACAGCATCAATTTCTCTCGGCCTGACATGCATAGGGAAGATTGGTTCTCTCTTCAAAAGTACACCGTAATCCATCAAAATACTGGTACTATTAACATTTACAAGAAATGCTGAACGGCCGACCTCTTTGGCAGCACCCAATACCGATACTTTCAATTTAATCTAATTTAAGAGGATAACTCGTGCTTTAAGTCTTTCACAACATAATATTGCCCTAATCACGACTATAATAACATTATGTTCTAGTCAGTCCGAGTTTACAAGTTCTTGGTTATAAACATCAGGCGGATTTGGTAAGACTTGACCGAATTATTTTATCACTAGGCCACCACCGCCTTCAACATTATCGTGGCAACAAGACCGCATAACCCGCAATAGTGATATCGAGGGTTGCTTTAAATTTACATTTTCAATGTTGAAATTGTAAATAAAAGCATTAATAGTGTATATCATTAGGGATAGCAAGCATTGGGAAAAAAAGAACTTACTGCTCTCTTTTCATCAGACCCAGATAGATATTACAAAGTTTCGTTATTTGACAGATTAGGCTTCAAGCGGCAACGATGTAATAACTGCGGTAAATTTTTCTGGTCCCTGAATGAGAAGCCTGTTTGTCCAGACCACCAGCATTATGGTTTTATAGGCGAACCTCCGACAAACAAACGACTCGATTACGTTAGTGCTTGGAAACAAATAGAGGAATACTTTCAATCCAACGCACACTCGATAATCAGACGATATCCTGTAGTCTGCAGGTGGCGCGATGACCTCTATTTTACAATAGCATCAATTGTCGATTTTCAACGAGTAACCGGTAACAAAGTAATTTTTGAACTGCCTGCAAACCCACTTATTGTTCCGCAAATGTGTTTGCGCTTTAACGATATAGAAAATGTGGGTTTGAGTGGCAGACATTACACCAGCTTCTGTATGATAGGTCAGGTCTGTAATGCAGATGCACAGGGTGGCTATTGGAAAGACAAGTGTATCGAGCTTGATTATAGAATGCTTACAAACGCCTTAGGGATAAGAAAAGAGGAGATTACTTTTGTAGAAGATGTTTGGATGGGTGCCGGTGCTTTTGGTTACTCTCTGGAATATTTTGTAAGTGGACTTGAACTCGGCAATGCTGTTTTTACTGAATATGAGGGGAACGAGAATGATTATAGAGTAATGAGCAATAAGATTATTGACATGGGGGCTGGACTTGAGCGTTTGTCGTGGATTACAATGGGAACGCCAACAAGTTACGATTGTTCCTTTGGTCCTGTAGTACGAAAATTAGTTGACGATTCTGGGACCTCTGGATATTCAGAAATTCTATCCAGATATTTTGCTGCAATTTCCAGTGAACTCGATTATATGGGTGGAGACATTCAAAACCTAAAGTCAATCATTGCTAAGGAACTAAAAATCTCAGATGACGCACTTTCAAAAATCATTACTCCTTATGAGGCAATCTATACTATTGCAGATCATACTCGTACATTGATGTTTGCCATCTCTGATGGCGCACTCCCGTCAAATGTTGGAGGGGGTTATAATCTAAGAGTGATTTTACGTAGAGCACTCTCCATTTTGGAACGGTTGGGTTGGAAGATGAGACTCGAAGATATTGCTGATATGCATATTGATTACGTCAAGCAGATGTATCCGGAACTTGAAGAACATAGAGAAGATATCAGGACAATTCTTCAGATAGAATCAGGTAGGTATATTGGCTCTAGGGAAAGAATGGAGGCGATCGCTAATTCAATCAAAAGTACTGAGAAGAAGATAACGGTGGATGATCTTATAAGGATGTACGAATCTGACGGTGTTACTCCAGACTTTTTAGTGGATGCGGGAGCGATAGAAAATATCCCTTCTACTTTTTACACAAAACTTGCTGAACTTCATACTAGCCAAGCAGCAGCTCAAGCTCAAAAGCCGATCTATGGGATAGATGATGTCGCACCGACCAGATTATTATATTATGAAGACAAGTCAATACGTGACTTTACTGCCAAGATCCTTATGGCGATCGACAAGAAATGTATCATACTAGACCAAACCGCGTTCTATCCACGAGGCGGTGGACAAGAGCCAGACGCGGGAGAGATCGATGGCGTGAAAGTACTTGAAGTTATAAAGCAAGCAGATGTCGTAGTTCATAAACTGCAAGATCCCTTGGAATCCGCGGTAGGCAGTACCGTGCATGGGACAGTAAATGACAGAAGGCGTCAATTAATCACTACCCATCATACTGCAACTCATGTGCTCAATACATCAGCAAGATATAACCTTGGATCATGGGTATGGCAGAATTCTGCATTCAAGGATGAAAACTACGCTAGACTTGATATTACTCACCATTCCTCTCTCAACAGGGAAGAGGTTGAAAGAATTGAAAAGACTGCAAATAATGTTATAAGACAAAATTTGCCAGTTAAGATCAAGATCTATGACCGAGGCGAAGCTGAGCAGGAATATAGTTTTAGAATCTATCAGGGGGGTGTCGTTCCGACTAGCAATATCAGAATTGTAAATATCGAAAAATGGGATATCGAAGCCTGCGGTGGAACGCATGTGAGCACAACCGGTGAAATAGGACTTGTCAAAATTACTAAATCTGAAAGGATTCAGGACGGGGTCGTGAGGTTAGAGTTTGTTGCTGGTGAGGCCGCTATGAACTATATACAAAAACAAGAAAACCAGCTTATAATGATCGCCCAGTCCTTAGGCTCTAGTAAGGAAAAACTGGTACAATCTTTTCAAAAGAGCATAGTTGATGGTGAAGCATCAAAAAAGAAACTAAAAACTATCATTCGAAAAATTTCTTCCACAATAGCGAAATCGATCTCGAATGAGTCAAAGCAACTCGGAAAAGGTATTAAATTCTATCATATATATGATGAAGAACTTGATGATGAATATCATATTTCTATCGGAGAGAAATCCATTGAAAGCGATCCATCTCTAATCTATGTAGCACTAATATCAAAAGGTGGAGGAATACGTGTCGTTGTATTTGTAGGTGAAAAAGCACAGAAGAAAATAAAAGCCTTTAGCATAGCAAAGCAACTTTCTGTTCAATTAGGCGGTTCAGGTGGTGGGGATGACAGATTTGGACAGGGCGGGGGGAAATTTAAGGACAAAATAAGCTCTGCTATACTTTCCGTAGAAGAATTAGTGCTGAATAGTAGTATATAAGATAATAATCATGATCAATATCAACAATAAAGGTAAGGAAGACGACAAGAAGAAAGGTAAGGGAGAAAAGAACCGAATAAATTGGAATTCAATTGAAGAAAAATGGCGGAACAACTGGGAAGTGCAAAGGATCTTTCAAGCAGATCCTGATTTTGCAAAGAAGAAATATTTCATAACGGTAGCATATCCATATCCAAATTCTCCTCAACATATTGGGCATGGAAGGACATACACTCTTGCTGACGTCCATGCCCGTTACATGAGGATGAAAGGCTATAACGTCTTGTTTCCAATGGGTTTCCATTACACAGGTACGCCCATTCTTGCCATGTCACGTAGAGTCGCATCTGGGGACAAGGATCTATTAGATACCTTCGATAATGTTTATCACGTCCAGACCGAAGCAATTAGTAGTTTTGTCGAACCCAGAAAAATCGCGAGCTACTTTCACAATGAGATCAGGCTGGGAATGAGAGAGATGGGATTTTCAATTGATTGGAGGCGCGAATTTACTACAATAGACAAGATATATTCAAAGTTTATCTCTTGGCAATTTAGGACATTGCGTAACAAAGGACTAATAGTTCAAGGCTCACATCCGGTCGGTTGGTGCCCAAACGATGAAAACCCTGTTAGTCAACACGACACTATCGGCGATGTTGAACCGTCCTTCAATGAATATACGGTAATTAAGTTCAGGCTAAATGATGGATACATAATTCCGACCGCAACGTTGAGACCAGAAACTATCTATGGTGCTACTAACCTATGGGTTAATCCCAATATAGAATACGTGAAAATATATCTTAGAGACAAGGACGAAAGATGGATTGTGAGCAATGAAGCAGCAATAAAATTGCGATATCTTGATCATAAAGTCACAATAGAATCCAAGTTATTGGGCAAAGAGATGATTGGGATGTTAGCTAAAAACCCAGTTACTCATGCTTTGTTACCTGTCTA
>JASHSN010000417.1 GCA_030038695.1 Nitrososphaeraceae archaeon | reverse complement strand
CGTGCACTCGGGATGGGTCATGTCATCGCCGGAGCAGGTATTGGTAGAGATCTGGCGCTGTTTGGAGCGGATGTCTTGAACATCTGGCAACCACTTGATTGGGAATGGGAGATATTCTACTGGACGTCTCACGTCGGTATGAGGTCTAGCATACTTGATTTTCATGAACAAGCCGATCTAAAAACATTTAATCAATTGCTGAACGATGCCGATGTTTTCTTCTCAAATCGACGCCCAGGATATCAGGAGCGGTATGGCCTAACCGCAGAGGAGCTATGTTCAAGACGCCCAGGCCTGATCCATGCGAAAGTAACCCTACACGGAGAGACTGGTCCATGGTCGAATAGGACGGGATTTGATGAGGTTGCAGGAGCGGTTACTGGAGTGTTTGCACTAGAAGGTACGCCTAACAACCCACTCCTGCCTACAATCCACGTAGTATGTGACTACCTCGTGGGCTGGCTTACTACGGTAGGTATCATGTCAGCACTTCGTAGACGTGCCGTCGAGGGTGGAAGCTACCGAGTAGTCGTATCACTCACCCGAGTCACTCTATGGTTACTTTCACTCGGCATTTTCGACAAAAAATATGCTCATGCAACAGCCGGATCATCGGATGAGCACACTTACGTTGCTCCAGACCTCTTTACGGCCGATACCCCCTTAGGTATGTATCAAGGGGTCACCGAACAAGTAGTGATGTCTCGAACGCCTGGCTCATTCCGAACAGTCCTTGTTCCACGCGGTTCCTCCAAAGCAGAATGGGAGTCGTAGGAATTGTATGCTAAAGTGGGAATAGTAACAACCATAGGAATCGTGAGGAAAACACATGATAAAGCAATTGAGATGGAAAATGTACGATCAAAGCTGTTGCTTTATGTTCGCTAGAAAAGATAGCAAAGGTTTGTTACACTCTGAACCTTATACGAGCGACATCTATCAAGTGTTAAATAGTTCTAAATTCTAAAACGATATATGACCGATCAGGTGGATGCTGCCACTCGGGTCGTACGGATAAAATATGATGAATTTCGGAAATCTTGCAAGACTATTCTACCAAAAATAGATCCGAAGTTAATCGAAGATTTTCTTTCTCGTCAGCAGGAGGTTTCCGACATTGAACCGAGATACAGCTTTGAAGTTATTGCTAGGGAAGGACTAGATACACAAAAAATGCAAGATCTGATCTGGAACAACTTCGGAGAATTGCCGGTTATAGATTATAGTGGTACCGATTATAGAATAGAGCATACGTTAACATTAGGAATGCTAAAGCGACTAAGTGATCATGATTTTGTAGTGAGTGTTAAAGGATCGTACGTTGGACCAACTTAGACGAGGGGATATTCAGCATACAAATATGAAGGCAATTGAAGTTGCTGGCGAAACGATCTGTGTTGCTAATGTCAAAAGGACCTATTATGCAGTAAGAATCTTGAGAAGTCCTACCTGCTGCTGCACATTCACCTAAGCAACAAGAGTAAGATATAGCCATACATGGAGTACAGGATATGAAAACTCAACTTGGATTCGTCCACCCGTTTTATACCCTGATAAAAGCGATAGAGGAGGAACTAGTGAACATCTATCAAAAGGAAGAGATCTCCTTTTACTCTCTTACACCACTATGAAGTAGCTTGTCTTTTCGAAATACGATTGGTTGAAAATCTAGGCACAGCTTCAACATTAGTATGTCCAATAACTTAGCGATCTCAGTATCATTACTGATGTTACATACCGTGTAGAATTTTGTAAATATTATGTTCCATATTCGTCTCTTTCAAGCTGAATTGATCAACTAGTTTTTATTACGCTATAGTTGGTATCGCCGATTATATCTCCTCAGCAACTATCGGAGCATCGAAAGGAACAGATTATGCCACTTTATGCACCACTTAACATTTTATGCTTTTATCGCTATTCACTTTTGAGGTGTCGTCCGTGCTATTTGCCTACCAGCTGTCCCTATAACTATCATTTCAATTCCAATTATCATAAGGGCAAGGGACATAATCACGACTAATAGCCGCACTCCGAAACCGAGTGGATGCGTTATTGCAAGTCCAGATATCACAATACTTTAATATCCCTACACCAATAAGGAAAGCTCTAGACCACCCCGAAATACCTTGACCTCCCACACCTTGTATGATTCTTGCTATACCATTGAACAATAGAGCAAATCCTCCTAAGAATATCAAAAAATAATATGCTGAATATTGGAAACGCCATGATCAAGATGGAAAAAGCAATAGCTAAAAGGCCAAGTCCAATATTACTGAAACGTGAAGATGATTTTCTATGGTAAGGAGAAAATGTCCCGATAGCAACTTTCAATCCCAACAATTAACAAAACTATTGAAAGAATTTGAACAGCTGCAAGGACAGCGATTCCAGGATATAGGAGAACATATCCAAACAGTATTATTGATATTACACCTATACTAATCTGCAATACCCTTAGCCAAGCAGGTGTTTTCACTATTTGCAATACGATCGCTGAATTAAGATCCCATATTTAAGAAATACATTCTGTCTCATTTATTTATTATAGAATTCCTTTGTCGCACGTGGCATAACACATTGTTGATGTATCGTTGCCAACTAGATTATGAATTCGGAGAGTTCCCAATTTTTGGCATCTACAAAGGAAATCATCGCCAATACGGTAGTTGAAGCGAGATTAAGGATAAATATCTGAACTCAAATATTTGTATATGTGATAATTAATCTAAAGTTAAATATTGGAGACGGTTCGCTTTATGGAAATGCAATTATTAATAATAAATCATCTTTCAAAGTTAATATTCAAGAAGGGATAGATTCAACTGCTATTATCCCAGATGATTTGAATGCGAATCCAGGCCAAGCAGTGATTTTTTTCAATACTGAGAATGGAAAACTAGTCCAAGTGAGAAGTAATGTGAGAAAAGAAGATACAGATATGATTCAGATATTCACAAATTTAGAGACACTAGTAGAATTAACAAAGGACATCCCTCTAACAATGGAGATACAATGAGATTAGTCAGATCATACTAGCCGAAAGCCGTGCTTGTGTTGACCGTTGCGTAGAACCTGACTGCTGCCGAAGCTATAGTTAACATATTTCTTGTGCCGAAATAGTCGGTAACATTTCTTCGAGCAGTTATTAATATTTCTCCTCCTGTTCCTTTCTTAGATCTACCGCCAACCAACAAAAAGGTGGCAGTAGTTAATATTTCTCTCTCTAAACGTCCTATCTTTCAGCCCAAATTATGTCATAATCCCTATCAATGAGCAGGTAGTCATCATATAGATTTGCATATACCGAAACGATCCTGCTGTACATTCACCTAAGCAACAAGAGCAAGATATAGCCATACTGATAAAAGTACAGAATTTGATGTGTGGAATGTGCGATATCACCCCTCTCCCTTGTTCGCTGCTGGTACATTATTACTAGAACATTACCGATATACTTGAAAAATCTTACTGACATTACCAGCACAATATTTTATAGCTTCAACCCCCATACTGTTGTCTAAGTTGAGAAGGTATGGACATGGAAATAAGTGTCCAATATGTAGGGAGAAACCAATATGGTATCTTTCAGAGAAAACAAGGGAGGAGTTGAAGTGACTCCTATAAAGGTTTGAGATAAGTTGTTGTAAAATCTCTGAATAATCTATCTCGCGTGGGTACATGAGCTATGATTACATACCGCACTATGGGAAAAAAATGGTGGCCGCTCCAATAGGAGGACACCAATTGAATTATTCGGTATTCTTTGATCCCTGCATCACTTCATAAAGGAACCATTTGCGACGCTCTGTCTTGTCCAAAATGTCTTGAAGCTGGTTGCTAGTGGCAGAGTCCCGGTTCTTGTCGCATACCGTGATTGCATCACGTATCATCTTAGCGATGTGGCCGTTGTCTTCCATCAGTATCCGAATCATCTCTCCGGCGGGCACTATGCCGCTGTTGTCGTCTTCTATGGTTTGGAGTTGACCTATGTGACTGATGCTTCGTATGGTCGTGCCTCCAACTCTTCGCACGCGTTCGGCCATTATGTCGATCGAGTCGAATATTGCATCTGCATGCTCATCGAGCAGCAGATGATAGTCCCTGAAATGGGAACCATATAGATGCCAGTGGAAGTTTTTTGTCTTGACGTAAAGCGCGAAAGCATCTGCAATTAGTGGATTGACTGCCTCTGTTATAGCTTTAACTTCATGTGGAGAAAGATCAGTCTCCGTAGCAAGCTGGGCAGGGGCGGGATAGGATTCTATTTTGTTTTTTGTCGATTGCATTTCTCTCGTTTAAAGCCTCGCCTAAGTTTCGTGATTCCTGGTTAATACCTTTCCGCTTCAAATCTTGTTACAATTTGGTCGTATATTTTAAAAATTGACTAGTGCGCCAAGATACGCTGCCCTTATAATAAAGGTGCGGTGCTTAACAATCTAGGTAATTATACTGGAGCTATACTATATTAAGATAAAACACTTCGATGTTATACTACTTCATTTTACATAGAATACAATAGTGTATGTACTATTGATTGTAGTATTTGCTATATTTCAATACAAATTTGTAGTCAAAGCTGAAAAAATACAGAATGAGGAAAAGAATGACAAGCAACTCTGGTCACTCCTTTCTTTGCGCGAATAGTTCACTTTGCCATCCTTGAAAAGGCAATTTCCAATAACAATGCCATTCATTCCGGTGTGATGCTATGAGGAAGGGTAGAAAATGCAACATCGTATCTGCACATGCATCGGGTGCCTATTATACCAGAATATTTTTGCACACTATTCATACCTGGCATATCGAAATTTTACGATCTTCTCTCTAGCTTTCTACTTTCTACAACCTAAGAATAATTCGCAGTTAGAATAAGAAGAGAATTTTAACCAGAATTGTTGCGTATGCTATTATAGTGTATCAATATATCCGCAATCTCTAATAATTTTAGCAGTTGCTGTGAAGCATCCGATATATACTGAGAAAAGTAGTATCAGTTTCGAGAAATATGAACCGAACGACGACACTGATTGCAGCATTAATCGCTTCATCAGGTCTATCGACGATGGTATATGCTGTACCAGAACAACGTGCATTGGCACGGTTTGGCGGCTTTGGCGGCGGCTGTGGCATCGGCTGGGGGGCTGTGGAGGAGGAGTCTTTGTCCATAAAACTATCATACAAACGATCAACCAAGTCAATAATTGTACTGGCAACGCCCATGGCGCATTGCCGATGGACGGTGACCACGTCAACCAAGACCACAACCAAAAAGACAAACAGACAATATGTCTAAATACAGCAGTTAAGAGTGCCGAGCGCGGTGTAGGAAACAATGTGCCAGGTCTAGGATAGGAATTTGTGCTGAACTGAACGGATAGAATAGACTGGTATAACGAGATAGGTCTGTTTGGACAGAATCGTCCAACTTTTCCTATCTTTTTTAGTTGAATCGAAGTATATTATCTGAAAATATTTATGGACACGATTTTCTATCTTTTTTAGCTTATATTCAACTTAAATATACATCCTAGAACGATTAGGAAGAGAATGCATAGTTCGACTAACAGGTATAATTCGACTATTTCAGATTAGAATAAGTCTTACCTATTATAAATAGGGTATACAGTTTGTAAGCCTATTTATCCTTAATATGATAATAATAACTGGTGTAGATTTGGCTGAGAACAGAGAAACTTACGGATAGTTTGCTATTGTGTGGTTCATGATTCTTCTATCCATAATCTCCTCTTTTCAAAAAGCCATCTACGCTTTTTTAGATTGTAATAATATCTACCAGTGAAAAAAATAGTATTTTCGAAAGTGCTTATGATTCGACGCGATTTCAGTCGCTATGGTGAATGTAATTTAATATTTACGGTGATAGTGCTATTTTTGATCTATTATGGTATTAAAGGAGGTCGCATTGGAGGATGCGGGATTGAAGGTATGGCTGATCGTGTGGTAAGAAATGGAAGCAAGGATGGTCTAGCAGCAAGTGTTGCTTTTAGATCTATGGCATGTCCATTTCTATATACGGTTAAAGTAATGTTGTCCCCGGCAATCTTGTTTTTGCCAATATAGTTGAGAAGATCATCTGATTTGGTGATGTTATGTCCGTCAACAGCTATTATTACATCGCTTAAATGTTTCTTTAAATACTGATCTGTGGTACTTCCGTGTATTCCTGCTTTGTCAGCAGGACCATTCTCCGTAATTCTATCTACATATACACCCTTTAGATTTTCTGGTATGCCATTATCTTGTGCGAGATCTGACGTCAAAGTAGCAAAAACAAGTCCAAGATAGGGGTGCGGATAATAGCCTTTTTCAATTAATATGGGTACTATTTTTGTTATAGTATTAGACGGAATTGCAAATCCTATTCCATATAATTTATCTGTGCCAGATACTATCGCCGTATTCATTCCGATCACTTCTCCTCGTGTATTAAGCAATGGCCCACCAGAATCACCAGGATTTACAGCGGCATCAGTTTGAATTGTGTTCGGTATTGAAAATGCACCTACAGAAATGGGAATTGATCTTCCTATCCCGCTTACTATGCCTGTAGTAATAGCATCACTTAGCCCAAAAGGATTACCAATAGTAATTATTGTATCTGCAACTTCTAGATTCGACGAATTCCCAAACATCAATGGTTTAAGATAAGATAATAGTTGTCGTTGAAATTGGCTAGAATTCTGTGAAATTTGTAGAACGGCTATATCACTATAGATATCGCTTGCTATAACCTTTGCAGTATATCTATTGCCATCTACAAATGTTACGTCCACTACCTTTGCATCACCCACTACATGACTATTGGTGACAATATGTCCTTGCTTATCATAGACAAATCCAGAACCTAATGTATTGGTATCTGATGATGACTGATTTGAAGAATTGGAAGTTGTTGGTGTCTTGCTTGTTATTTGTACAACAGAATTCTCTACCTGCTTGAATATACTATTAAGAGATAATGGATTAGAAGAATTAGTACCTTGGGAAGGCGAATTTATTTGCTGTGTTTGTGCGATAACAGCCGTAGGTGTAAGTATAACCCTATTGAATGGACTTGTTACAATTATTATTGTAACTACAAATAGAATGGTTGTTGCAAATGCAAATCGTTTTATCATTGGGGTAACGTGAGGATTGTTCATCAAATTTAATCCTATCCATTACGTAAACAGATTCACGCAGTACCAAAGCAATAGAGATCAAATATGGTCATGCTATCGAGCATGTCATATACCATATCCACAGCCACTAACCTCTATATGTAGTCTAGACTTTTTCAATCGCTTTTTATGTAATATTATAGAATATTCTCTGTCTGGTGTGGAAATAAATGCAAACCGGATCCTCGTCTAAGTACATTTTGGCATATGATGCAAACTGCGGCCCATGTACTAAATTCAAGCGTATAGTTGATATCTTGGACAAATATGAAAAAATAGATTTTATCTCCTTAACCAAAGCCGATCAAGAAGGTTTACTTGACAAAATTCCTGTCAATAAACGTTAC
>JASHSN010000416.1 GCA_030038695.1 Nitrososphaeraceae archaeon | reverse complement strand
GCAATAGGTATTTGGTACACTTCCCTAAATGAAGATGTCTCGTATTTGGAACTATTTTCTCAAAGGTTTCTACTATGACCCATAGTTTTTGAGGAATTCTCGCCCGATCGTATGCAAGAAAAGAATTCTTATGAAGTTTGTGTCTCATTTTCTTAAGTATGATATGGAGGACTACTTCATGGTACACAAATCTAAGTATAAACACAAGCGAATACACGTATGTTTAGTGCTACAATGTGTAGGTCTGTGTCACAATGTCTTCGAAATCTTTAATACAGCAACACTACACTGGTTATAAATCAAAAATGGTAGGCAATAAAGTAAGAAATTGATACAAATGATGATTTTATCTATCTTTGGCCATTCTGGTTTTAAAATTATTAACATATGATATATTCAATGTATAGCTATAAAGAAGATCCAGTGTATCATCCCGTCGCCGTCATAAAAAACGAAGAAAGATCTTGGAAGAGAATATTGATTGTAGATGACAATGAAGATGTCACTACAACTTTCAAAGTAGGAATAGAAGATGCCATAATAGTGCCGATGTCAATAAAAGAATCGAAGTACATACATCTAATAATCCTGTATTCGCACTGTCAGAATTCAAATCAAATTTCTACGACCTCCTTCTGCTTGATATTAATATGCCACATATGAACGGATTTGAATCGTGTCAGAAGATGTTGGCTATTGATATCGACGTCAAAGTTTGTTTCATGTCTTCTGGTAAGATAAATCGGGAAGCACTAAGGAACATATATCCTGCGATAAGTGTAGGGTGCTTTATCAGCAAACCAGTCACTATAGATTATTTAGTTAAATGAATTGTGTCGGAATTGGATTAGGAGATGTATCTACAACGGTAGTAGCAGTCAATTAGTCGATTAATATTGTCCTAGTAAATAATCATCAAAACTGAAGTTAAGCTAGTTTCGTTCATTCTACTTCATCAGGTGAGACAAATTGGCAACGAAAAATGTCAAAATGACGCCAATTAAATAAACGAAGCCTCCAGCCATAGAACCTAGGCTGAACTTTCTTTATATAACCATGTTACATTAATCACCAGATTTTGTTCTATTAACGTATATATGTATGTGGTTAGAAAGCGTTGTTAAAGATCATTAGAAATATCTTATATAATGTGCTACAATGTAGGACATTATCTAACATCATTTGTTAACAAGGTTAGGTAATCATCTTCTCATGAAAAATATCGGGTTATTTATGGCGGCCACGTTAGGCTTGGTCTTAACCGTGGGTGTACCGACCGCGATTTATTCACAGCAGGCATTTGCTGCGACAGTAACAGGAACAAATGGCGGAACAGGTGGCATGGGTGGAGATGGTGGAACCGCGGCAAATGGTGGAAGTGGCCCATCTGGTGCGCCAACAAATCGCGGAACCGCCAACGGTGGAACCGGTGGAAATGGCGTTAATGGTGGAACAGGTAGAAACGGTGTGAACGGAGGGACAGGCGTTCCCACGGGCGAGAACGT
Source organism: Nitrososphaeraceae archaeon (assembly GCA_030038695.1). Classification (GTDB taxonomy): domain Archaea; phylum Thermoproteota; class Nitrososphaeria; order Nitrososphaerales; family Nitrososphaeraceae; genus Nitrosopolaris. The sequence continues at coordinate 4,934 of JASHSN010000416.1, read as the reverse complement.
TATTATTGGTAACCATAATGCTAACGGTGGAAACGGTGGAAACGGCGCTAATGGTGGAACAGCTGGCAATGGTGGAACAGCTGGCAATGGTGGCGCAAGTCCACCGAATACACAAAACGGCTGAAATGGAGGAAACGGCAGTGATTCCAATAGCGCCAGTAAACCAGGTAGTAATGAAAAAACTGCTAGAGACGGATAGGTCACATTGTAATATGTGGATATCTTTTTGGGTGTTGGGGATTTCTATAAATTATGAATCTAAAAAGATCTGTAAGCAGGTCATTAGTTATCATTGGTTTTATAATGATTATTCTATGAATAATATTTATACTACAAAGCAAATCCATCTTCAATTATGTAGGACCACCCTCTTCATTTATGTATAGTAATCCTGGCTGAACAGTTAACGGTATCATTATTATCGGCATAGGGATATTGATTCTCTTATGTGGCGCCATAATATTCCGGATATCTTCTAGATAATTTAACAGGCATTAACACAGAAGTTGACGGATATGTCTACACACGATCAAAACACCCAGGTAGCATGTAAATTCGATAGCAACCAGAATCCAAAGAAGTGTAGAATTGTCTAGCGTGTACACGAATAAGATAACAAAAAAGAAGAAAAGATTCGCAATCCCGATAGTAGCAAAGACTTTCCATAAGGATTCCCATCCCCGTAAATCCATTACATATTCTGTCTGCAGAAATTACTAAAAGTTATGCGAGGTATCATCGATTGTGTGCTAAACAAAGTATCGACAGGCTGTTGGTAATAGTATCATCTAGCCATACTACCCAGATAGCTATATCTGTTTTTATGCTTATACTGTTGTCGAATAAGCTATATCGCTATAAACTATAATCCCTGCTGATGCGCCATTCCAACTTCAGAATGTAATGTTGTAACTGATTCTTAGATGTTTGGTAGACGGTTAGTTCTCTTTTTGAGATTAGAGGTAACAAGTCTGTTGTCAGATATGTTATTATTTTTAGTATTATTTCTGGATATTTTATTATGTTTGGATTAGTGCAGCGACCATTCAGGACTATGGTCTCGGCGTCGCCGTGACATTACAGCAATCCGAAATAGTTCGTTATTATTTGCACCACATTGCGGGCACTTATTCCCAGATAACATGGTCTTATCGATATATGTCGCACACCACAAACACTCATCACACAAAACGAATAGTGTCGATGGACTTAGTAATGCCATGAAAGTCACCGTCTTTTGTAATATAATAAAACAACGTGTACATTGCAGTACAATGCACGTACCTACGTGGTTCTTTCGCCAGCTAGTACGTTCCATTGACAATGAAAGTCGAGAAATCTGATTGTTAACAAGACTTGTCTGAATAGATTGCTAAATTTGCTGTTATTCTCAAGTGTCATAATATACTATTTCAAAAAATATATCATACATACGTTAAAAATATAAATTTATAACTAATCTTAATCACATGAAATATTTAAATAGCTAATTTTTGAAGATTTTATGAGAAAATTGGCAATCTACAAAGGAAGTCAAAAATAAATTGCAAATAGAACCAACTGCCGCTAAAAGTGAAAGCATTACCTTCAGATTTAGTAATGAAGTAATAAAGAACTTACGACATGAAGCAAGGCAAAAAGAAATCACTACCAATTCTTTAGTAAACCAAATAGTAAGAGAACACTTAAAGTGGCATTCTAACGCACCGAAGGCTGGCTTTATAGCTGTTAGAAGATCATTCGTCGTAGAAGTAATGAATCATTTATCAGAACAAGAAATTATTTCTATAGCAGAACACGTAGCCAAGACCACACAGAAGGATAGCATACTGTTTATGGAAAAGGAATACACAATGAAATCAGCCTTGGACTTTTTAGAAAACTGGATAAAAGTATCTGGCTATACGTACAGACATGAGGAAGTTGATGATGGTCAACATAGGGATATGTATTTGATACAACATGATATGGGGATTAAATGGTCTGTTTATTTAGCGAATCTATACCAGTTTTTATTTGATGAATTTAAGAAAAATAAAAGCAGAATAGAATTTGTAAAAACTGAAAATACATTAGCATTTAGTGTTGATAGCGACTAATGCTAATGATGACCAACACGGCTAGTCACGCAGAAATCTGCACGCCCTGATTTCTGCACCTTAATTTTTACTTAATAATTAAAAAACTGCAGCCGAATATTCTATTAGTAATTCGGGTATTCGTATGTGCGATAACCAGGCTGCCTTGAACTGCGTATACTGGCTTCGTAAATCAACATGAGGATTTGCTGACATTCTATATCGTTCCTACTGCTGCAGTTTAGTTGGTAGAAAAAATGCTAATGTGCTAAAACGCAGCCTGTTAAAACATATGTATAGCCTGACGCTTCCTTTAATGTATGCACATTGTGCAAATTGTACGTAGAATATGCGAGATAATGGAGAACAATTTGCCGGTAATAGATCTAGTCATAGCACCAGATAACGATATCCGTTTTCGTTCTTATGCTGTTGTCAAAGAAGCTATATCGGTATAAACAATAAGCGGCGTCATGCCCAAGTTTAATAATCTATCTAATGTAGAGATGAGACTTTTTATGTAACAATTCGAATTTGTTTATGATGATAAAAGAAATCTGTCTCATTGCTATGGTGGCAGTCGGATTAACACTAGTAATCCCCATAACGAACGTCGAGGCGAGAAATATTCCACAACAAAATTCCCTAGGTAGTCATCTTCAAAGCACAATCTCGCCCTTGGCCAAGTTCGTACCTACTATCATAATCCACGTTAATGGACGAATTCCTATCATCGTCCATACTCCATTCAAATGAAATTTTCTATTCAATCTAACCTAGCTGTCAATGCGATAACCTGATCTGCTAAATGCGCTATGGCATCTTCGTCCAGGTTATCACGATCCCTCATTGCATGGTTTAGTTGTTCTAATTCTTCTACTTTGCTTCGGGAAATAGTTTATCATTCACGTCATCTACATCACTTTAGACTAGAAACTTGGAATGTAGATTCGTCTGAAAATTCAGCCATATCCCACCGAAGCCGCTATTAATACGGGTTCATATATTGGAATTCATTTCGTAAATACAGCAAAGAAAAGGAGGACAGACTAGATAGTGCCAGTCAGACTTACGACAACGATTACCAATATCTCTTCGGTACCTAACCCTACGAATCGAGGTTTATTGTACGAATTCCATCAATACATGAAGTCTATAGGAAACAGATAGCTATCAGAATGGGAACCTAAAGATAATGATCTATTTTGCTAAGTGGTTGGGTCCTGATACCAGTCTCGACGAGATTCGTAAGAAGGATCAAACACTTGCTTTTTTGGACACTAGGATAAAAGATACAGAGAATGATCTTGATAAAAGATGAATTAGAACCTGGAATGATTATTTGCAACGAATAAAATATTTCTTTAGATGGCTTTACAATCAAAAAGCAAGAGAGAATAAAGGACTGGAATCAATACCAACTTCTGACTGGACTACAGCCGTTTTTTGTCAAGTCAAGGAGAAAAGAACCAAAAGGATTAGCCCATATTTAGAATCTGAATTGTGGGAACGAGACGAGATACTTTCTATAATAAAAAGTTTGATATCATTAATATGGGTTAATATTCCCTATCAGTGTTGCCCTTGCAGTCGGTATTGTCTTGATTATTAGATCGATCATCTCGTCTATTTGGGTATCAAGGGTACAAAGGTACAAATACGTAATTACACCTACGTATTTTTATAACGCCCAGGGATTTAACGAATCTAATATAAACAGATTCAAACGTTTCCAAGAGGAGGAATTTTGTTCAGTGATGATAAAGAATTATAGGTGTAAGGAACTTTCGAATAAATAGTTCTAACGCTAAGACACTAAAATATTCTCAAACAAGTTTCTTATTTGGGTTATTATCGATTCCCGCTATTGTTTTTATCCTGTCGATAACATGGGCAACCATAGCTGGAACAACGTTGCCTGTCAATCCCGGGAACAACATTACCTTAATCGATTATAGAGATGGACATGCTACAGATCTGAAAGCAACACTTGCTGCTAGACCGTCCTTGCTTCTATTTCTTACTACACGATCAGTCCCACCTTCTATGCCGCATCATCCAATGCGGCCTCCCACAATACCTATACCACATCCATAACTTTCTTTTATCCCACCTGTAAGAGATAGGAACTGAAATCAGGGGAATCGTATCCATGACATGGAAACCTGCCATGGCGGAGATTCCAAAATACTAGTATTGAAAACACCTAATGTCTTCACGGGTAGATATCGTTACAATATAAAAAAGCGTAGATGGCTTTTGTGAAAAGAGAGATTATGGATACGAGAACTATGAACCACATAATAAACTATCCATAATTTTCTCTGTTCACTAAGCCAAATCTACACCAGGTATTATTATCGTATTAAGGATAAATAGGCTTACCAACTGTATACCGTATTTCTAATAGGTAAGATTTATTCAAATCTGAAATAGTCGAATTTTATCTGTTACTTGCATTATGCTTTATCCTCCTAATCGTTCTAGGAAATATAACTAAGTTAAATAGAATAGAAAATCGTTGGCTATCACGTGGCCGGAAATATCCTTCAACTTAACTAAAAAAAGAAGGAAAGTTGTTGTGATTCTGTTGAATCACTAGACAGGATTATCCCTGTTCGCTGTTTCCTACACCGCGTCCAGCATTGTTAACTGCTGTATTCAGACACACTACCTTGTTGTTCTGGCCTTGTTTGTCTTGACCCCATGCTTTTGGTTCCTCTCCATTGCTGGTACAATTGTTCACCTGGTGTATTGTTTGTATGATGGTTTTATGGACGAAGAACCCTCCTCCACAGCAACCGCCCCAGCCACCCCAGCCGCCACAGCCGCCACAGCCGCCAAAGAATCCTCCTC
>JASHSN010000415.1 GCA_030038695.1 Nitrososphaeraceae archaeon | reverse complement strand
GTTGTGTCGTAGACTGGGGTCAATCTTTGTCCTGGTCATTTCCGCCGTTCATCCCACTTCCTCCGTTTCCACCACTTCCTGCCTGTCCACCATTAGAATTTACACCATTTGCATTACATTTAATTGTTGTACAGATGCCACCATTATGTGTTAAGGCGAATGCTTGCTGCGAATGAATAGTTGTTAATATGCCCATGATTAAAACCAACCCTAATGTGGCCAGCATAACCAATACCGTATTTATCCTTGTATTCATTATACTATCGCTTTTTACTATTCATTTATACGTAATGATACCTCACTACACAATTTATATGTACAAACTGATTCTGTAAATGGAATACATTTTATTTTGTAACTGATGCGCTTCTATCATCCTTACGTAGAGAGGTAGGTACGTTCCAATACTAGTACTGAGAACACCTAATGTTTTCGCTGCTAGATGTTATTACAATCAAAAATAGTGTGGATGGCTTTCCTGAAAAGACAGATCATGAATACGAGAACATGAATTTAATAAATGCTATGCCCAACCACATAGCCTACTATCGGGGATTAAAAAAAGGGAGATAGACTTCTTAGTCGTCCCAGCCACCGAAGCCTCCACATCCACCGAAGCCAAAGCCACAGCCTCCAAAGCCGCCACAGCCGCCACCCCAGCCACATCCACCGAAGACAGGATACGGGACCGGATACGGGACCGGATACGGGACCGGATACGATTGATAACTGTTGTGATGTACAACGCGGTGTCCCCATGCGAAAGCCTGTTGTGCAGTACCTGGTACAGCATATACCATTGTTGTTAAACTTGTTGCAACAATTAATGCTACAACTACTGTCGATGTTCGGTTCATATTTCTCGAAACTGTTATTACTTTTCTCAGTATATATTGGATGCTTCACAGCAACTGCTAAAATTATTCGAGAGATTGTGGATATATTGATAGACTATAATAGCATACGAAACAATGCCGGTTAGTATTCTCTGTTCACCTTCTACCTGCGAAAGGAAGTTAGAATGCAGAAAGTAAAAAGCTAGAGACGCAACCTTTGAAGTGTCAGCGAACCAATCAATAGTTAAGGAGCATAATATTTTGCTAAACTTTCAATGGGACGAAGTTGGTCCAACTTACTTTTGAAAAGTGTAAATACCCAACATACCTATTGCTGTTGGGGTAGCTATAGTATTTTAGTAAAAACTATAATGACAAAAAAGGCTATAGATTATATATATAAAAATAGCAAACCCGTTTATAACATTGTAGTGATCAAGTTATCTCATTCAAAATCCTTAAGTATGATATGGACGACTACTGGTACACGTATCTAAGTATAATCGCGAGAGAATACACGTATCTATTCTCTCACTCATGTATGGTGCATTTTTATCTTATTATTGTAGCTTATCTAAGTGTAAACGGAAGAGAATATGCGTATAATGAAGAAGATTCTACGCACGTCTCTATATACCATCTCTCTGCATGTTCTTCCATTCCCACGGTAGTTAGTAAGGTCTATGTCTCAACTACAAAAAAGCGATTATATTGTGCTAATAACCGCCGCCGCTGCTGCTTCCACTACTGGTGCCGCCACCACCACCACCACTGCTTCCATTACTACTACTACTACTGCTGCTGCTGCTGCCGCCACCTGACATGCTGCCACCGCTTGACATGGCCGACGCATGTCCATGGTGTCCATGGCAAGCGCTCACGTATTGGGTTCCCATTACTGTTCCTGATAGAACGACTGCTGAGATGAAGGCAACAATTGTAAATATTGTTTTTGTGTTCATCGTAGTCGTAAAAAGATCTATAACATATACGTGGTTCTACAATATTCTAGTAAAAACTATCATAACAAAAAAGGCCATAAATTTTATATATAAAAAAATAGGCAAATCTTTTATAACATTGTAATTCTTAATTAACTTATGCTAAATCATAGAGGTTTCTACTATGACCTAAAGTTTTGAGGAATTCTTGGTTCCGATCCTATGCAAGTATTCGAATATCTCACTTCTTCTGCAGTTTATTGTCGTTTTTCTATTGAATCAAGCCTAGCTGTTAACGCGATAACCTGATCTGCTAAATGCGCTATGCCATCTTCGTCCAGGTTATCACGATCCCTCATTGATTGGTTTAGCTGTTCCAATTGACGACGCTTGAGAAAAAGCTTAATAAGGAAACAACCGAACCGTTCTAGATGCGGGGACAGAATCCCACCGAACCCGCATAAATTTTGAGCCGAATCCGCAAACTATATAGCTTGAATCCTTTTATTTGTGGAAAACAATTGCCAAATTCTCTGCTTGCACTCTTCCATGTAACTCACTTTTTAATGGCATCAGAAGTCATGGAATACGGCGGTTAGCTTGACGCTTCCATAAAGGGACAAGGGCTTACTATTTTAGACCATCCTATAATAAAATATTCACCTGTACCTCTAGAAATAAACTAGCAATATAGTAGATGGATACTTCTATATGATAAAAACGATTAGGATCACTAGTACAGATTACGTTGTGCAATAAATACTAAATTTACTTGCGTTCTCTATATGGAACCCATTATCCTTGTATTATACGTAATAACAGTAGGAGTTAAA
>JASHSN010000414.1 GCA_030038695.1 Nitrososphaeraceae archaeon | reverse complement strand
AAATTGAGGTCTTCCCCTTGTTGCTAACCTAGGAGGATCAGAGGGTCTAGGATAAAGTCCAGATGCTCTTCCAGCCAAATATTCAACGAACCTAACGGGATTAGATCTTCCTCGATGTAAGTTATTTGTATGACGTTCTGCACTAGATCTTCTAGTAAAGTCTTCACCACAAAGCGAACAAGCCCATAGTGCCTTTGGCATTTATCTAGTATTGTTCATTCAGAGTCATTTAAAAGTGAAATGTCACAACTCCTACGGGTAATAGTTAGTTGTGCTACACTGTGCATTGAATCATTCTGCGGGTTGCTTCCATATTTCCTCGAACTCCTGTGTGTGCTTTGTTAATTGTTTTGGTGCGCTGTCTTATTAATTCGTTATCATCTGACTCTCCCGTTCCTGATTAAACCCATGCCTATCTGTTAACATGCGATCATAAACAAAATAAACCGATGCTCCAGTGTAATGCTGTTCTGTTAGACAATGTATGTATGTAGCCAGAAAACTTTCTACAAACATTCAATAGATTGCACAACAGAAATAATACCAAGCAGAAAAGTGTAACCGATGTAGATAACCAAAATTGTTACCTATCTGTGCAACAGCTAGAATTCCTGTTAGTGGAGGTCTGGGGTTGGGGCTTTTGGCCGGGTTTGTAAGAACTAGGTATTGATCGCGGTGAAATATACTACCATGACTGACCTAAGAATTGCATATAGAAATCAGTGAAATGGTAGAAAAAGAAAGACACCATGAGATGATATGAAACATGTTACTTGATTTATTTCGTAAGGAAAATGGATTTGAGAACATACATGGTTATGATGATATAAAGGACATAGTAAAACGTACCTTAGATGCAGAAGACAATTATAACTTGCTATTCATTGGGCCTCCAGCTAGTGTCAAAACACTTTTTCTGTTAGGAATAATCGAATACAAGAAAGGAGTATATTTTGATGGTAGCAATACAACAAACAGAATATTAGATGTCCTCGAAGAGAAGAGACCGAAGATTATTTGCATAGATGAATTAGACAAGATGCCCAAACAGTTTCAAGACAAGTTGCTCAGTTTTATGGAAAATGGGCACATTAAGGTAGACCAGATGCATAAACAATATGATTTCAAAATCAAGGGGGCAAAAGTATTTGCAGCTTGTAATGAAATCACCAGGTTATCAAGGCCGTTACAATCCCGATTTAGACGCTTACACCTGCCTCCATATACCCAAGAGCAGTTTTTGGAAGTATCGGTCAAAGTATTGCCAAAGCTAAAGATTACCAACGTCATAGGAAAAGCAGTATGGGACCAGAAAGGTGATATTCGCGATGTAATATCAATTGGGAAGTTAGTACGAAAGAATGATGGTCCTGAAGAAGTTGAGCAGATAGTTAGTACGATGATCAAGTACGGAGAAATAAAAGAGCATTAGTTGAGATTATGCTGTCTCCTGAAGGATTATTCCTCTAATCGGAAAAACTGTCATACTTATTCGTCCGTGATGGGAGGAACAGGAATAAACATAAATCTATCATAATAGACTTAACTTTCAGATCAACGGTCCATGAACGAGCAAATGATCGTACAGCAGCCTTGGTCGCACCATAAACACTAACGCCCTCAAACCCTTTGGAACTTCCAATCGAAGCAGTCAGAATGATAGAACCGCCGTCCTGAAACAACGTAAGCGCTTTTTGTACGGTGAACAGAAGCCCTTTAACGTTAATGTTGAATATTTTGTCAAAATGAGATTCAGTAATTGATCCTAACGGTGCGACATCAGCTACGCCTGCGTTTGCGAAGAGGACATCGATCCGGCCCTTTTGCTGCTTCACGTTCTCATATAGCCGATCAAGATCTGCTAGATTCGAGACGTCACCCTGAACACCGATGACATTTCTGCCTACCCGCTTGACTGCTTTATCGAGTTCACTCTGGCGTCTACCAGTGATAAAAACATAGGCACCTTCTTGGACGAACCGCTGTGCAGTCGCAAGGCCTATCCCACTGTTTCCGCCTGTGATCACTGCGATTTTACCTTCAAGTCGTTTTGTGATTAGTTCAGTTTGAGTCATATAATACAGACTGCCAGTAATTATTTAATGTATACGACGAACATTATGAAATTGTATAATCCTTGACATAGATATTTAGGCTTAGTGATTCGGACAATCCCCCCACACGATAAAAAATATGAAGATTAGTTACTGATTTTCATATCATTGTGCACCGGGACACTGACCTGAGGTGACGCCTGACTGGCCGTGTGGATTCCCGTGACAACTAGGGAACTGATGTGGATTGCCTGTTGGTTCAGCAGGCGACGAGAAGCTGCCAGTAAAATGTGGATTACCCGCTGTCGGGTTTGTTTCTGCAAGAACATGTTGTGCAAGTAATCCTATCGTTGCTGTCGCTCCTATTGTCGCAATGGTCATCAGAAGAACCAATGCAAATGTTTTGGTTTGGATCATATTGATCCAGATCATCTAATAATGGTAGAAGATAAATATTTTGAAGACAATGACATGTCTCGTACCGTTCCAAACGAGCGATTACAGTTAGATAATTGTACCACAATACTACGATAGTCTTCCATATAATGCTCATGGAAATCTGCGGAAACTTAGGCTAAAGTGGAAATCTTTGCTAGATATGAGAAAAATGGTTTCAGTGGGGGATATCTTCATTTAGTGATGTGTACTAAAATCTGCACCGGATTATTCATATTCGTAGCCGCTAAATCTTATAAACAGGAAATGTTATCTAAAATTGTCGGGGAGGTTTTCCGGGTACATTCCATTCCACGATGTGTCATCAGCAGCACATTACCCACGATCCCCCGACTCGCGTTCTTGGAACCCAGCGTTTAGGCCTTTATTCGTTACTATAGATATACATATTCAATATACTTCTACATGTATGTTCAATATCTATAGAAGTACGTTCAATATACTTATTATTCGATCAATACACATGTTCAAAATAATTGAGAAGATGGGCAAGTTCATAACTCTTCATCCCCGGAGAACAACTGCATTATTTAGCGTTGGACTGACGTTAGGAATAGGCCTTGTACTGAGTTACGTGGCACCAACAAATGATGCGTTAGCTGCATTAGTTAGAAAGCAGATGTTGTATCCTATGATCACAATCCTTCATGGTGAACACATCATAGTACTGATGCATCATTGAACACAACAATTCTAGTATACTCCAGAAGGTTCAAAAGTAGTTCCATTTAGATATTGGTACACTTCCATAAATCAAGATGTCCCACCTTGAAACGATTTTTTCTCAGTTTCCATGAGCATTATAGGGAGGACTATTCAACTCACTGTGGTACAGTGTTTACATTCGTCCATGATGAACAATTTAGCTTCAGGTGTTACCATATGTTCCTATTTTTACTGGTCTCAATAATACCAGAAACTTTGATGCACATGATCCCTACCATCCTTACCATCCTTACTTCAATCTCAATTCACACAGAAGCTTGGTAAGGATCGTAAGGATCGTAATGATGGTGTGTTCTAAAATTCCTGCAAAGGAGGTGAATTTCAACTTAATCCGGTTTCTTGCTTTCAAGTAGGAACCAACATCTTTAATTATAATAGAGGAGATCGTATGTGTTGTGCCTACCTATTGACATTAATCAAGAATATGCACGTTAACTGCTTTCATAATAGTTATGGCATCATTTTGTGCACCAAGCATCAACGTGTATTCCCCTGACCCCAAATCCGTTGCAGGGGTGAATATAAAGGATACCTCCTTTGTATGCATCGGTTCTAGCAAAAAGGATTGTTCACTAAAGGATCCTGTGGAATTACCAAGAGTGCCAGTAGGTGTAAATGTCCCTGATGATACCATATTAATATCGCTGCTTAATGAAGCGCCGCTTGAAATATTAGCTTTAATTTCGACGCTCTGACCTCTTTTAACTGTTAGCTCTGGAGGTGAAGCTGAAACAGAAAAGGGTAGCTGATGGCTTCCATTATCATTGTTGTTAAAGTAAGCTGATGTAGCTATGCTACCTATTTTATTTTCTGAAAATTCAGTGAACCACGTCTGGCCATTTTCACCGTTTGAGAATTGTAGAACATTTGCTATCCCGCATGTCTTACTGCTTGGAGGACAATCACCCCATAATCTATTTTGGGTTGGAATCCAATATTCATACAAAGTATTGGTTACGGGATCAAATCTTGCTATCTTGTTACCCTGATGTTCATTGAACCATATCGATCCATCGTCAGCTCCTTTTTCCATCCAGTATGGGAGAGTATACGCATCCTCTGGAAGACTGCTTGATTCATTTAGACCGTATATCTTTGGGGAGGCATTAGATGTTGCAAACATCGTTACATTGTGGCTTTTGATATCTATCGTATAAAATATGCTGGTCCCATGGTCGGTTGCCCATAAATTACCATTATTATCAACTGCAAGACCTACAGGAAGGCTTAATTGTTCCGGCAAAACAAAAGTATCAAAAGTTCTCGAAGTCATATTATAACGTAAAATCTCTCCTTCCGATGCAAAAGCCGATAGAGAGATCCATATTACGTTCCTTTTATTGTCAACTGCTAGAGAACCAGTACTAATCTGTTTGGAATCGATGTCTTTAAAGTTACCTACAGGCATTGGAATCTTTCTTATTCCATCTGAAGTATCATTCTTCATCTGAGTGACGTTTCCGAACCATAATACAGGTGAATGTATACCCACGAAATACAGATCTCCTTTTGAATCAAAGTCTAAAGATACCGGTGAAATAGTTCCAAATGCTGCTGACTTTTCAGGAATTTTGTACATATCAAAACCAGGAGCTTTACTATACCTCCATATCGTGTTTTGTTTCTCATCCGTAAACCAAATGCTATTTCCCTTTGGATCAACTTTAACAGACCACACATTCGAGAAGTCCATAGGATATTTGCGCACATTCCAGACAGGGATGCTTATCTCTTTATCAAATTTTTTTGTAATCAGGTTATAATCTCCGAGTACACCTTGCTTTGTAGATACATACCATACTTTTCCTGCTTGATTATCAACTGCTATCCCTAAAGGCATTTCGCAAGTATGTGGTAGTCTATACTCCATAACGTAGTTATTAGAATTTGGGATTGAATTAAGCCCGCAAAATTGATTCTTAAATTGCTCAATGGAAGGATTGTTTGAGTTTGCGATAGGTTGTATACCAGATTTTACCGCGAGACTAATATCGCTAGGAGATCTAAACAAGGCAACATACATTGTGACAGTTATTACAACAACTGTGATTGCAATGATTCCGTAAACTAAAGCCTTTTTGGGATTGATCATATTTAACGACTCTCGCTAGTGAGTGTCGAATACAACGACTTCCGACAATCATGTAAATATGAACAAAAAAATGGTCCCGAACAGTATTTTCTATGACACTCGTAGAGAAGGCCACAGGCTCCGCACTGGTGTCCACAGATCAAACTCATTTACGACAATCTCCTATCATGATCATCATCTGTCGAAGATTTCTTTTTCTTTGATAATACGAGTCGAAATGTATTCATATTTTTCTCCACAAAAAACAAAGTTACTATATGTGAGAATTGGCAAAAGCACATAAATGAAATTATTTTCGCAAATAAATTTGGGAAGATATTCGCCATGTCGATATGCACATATTCATAACGAATATCAGTTGGTGTTGTTTTTGTTGACATTGTCGCTCATACTGATTTAGGTAGTACCAATATTTGGCCGACCATGTTTGGCAGATGTACGCTACAGAAGAAGTTTATGGTCCCTGGATTGTTTGCTATGAAAGATACTGTGTGGATTTCTCCTCTGTGAAGAGAGAAGGTGCCTACCCCATCAACAGTTATGATGTGATGTACGCCTAGTACTCCTATGAAGTGGAGTGTGACCTTGTCGCCTTGGTTAACGACTATTTGATCTGGAGCAAACGTAAATGATCTAAAGTCCCATGCTCCT
>JASHSN010000413.1 GCA_030038695.1 Nitrososphaeraceae archaeon | reverse complement strand
TTTATCCTGACTAACAGGTCATTTTCTATATCCTGTGATTTGTATGTAGAAGTTGTATTTCTTATTGCGAGAGCCATCTATATTATTCTTGACAACATATTTAATAAATCTAACGCCTAGATACATCTAATATTATCTAATAATTTGAGCCACGTTACTTTAAAATAACATTACTAATGACCGGAATTCGCTTATTTAGATACCAAGGGACTCAAAAAATAGTTGTTATCGCAAATCATGGTTAGATCAGTTTCCCGATTTAACCTAATATTTAGATATATCTAATTATTTCAATATTTGAGGAATTTAGTTGCGTTTTCTTGATGTTATTATAGCTATATAAAGGGAGTAAAATGGTTAAGAGCCCCCCTTTATCCCATTGGTATTATTGCAAAAGCTCTAATATAAGAAAATCAAGCTTTTACATTACTAATTTAAATGTCATACGAACCTGAGGCGGATTCCAACAAAGGGCTATTTTCTGCAATGCAAGGAAAACAAATGGCTCTGTTGGTAGGTGTTATAATCATTGGAGGTTTTTTTGGTCTGCAAGCGTTGTTTGGTTTCCCTATCAAGGATTTAATTCGAAGCGATGTAACGGACCAGGAAAAAGTTGTTACAAAATCAGAGGGAACCTGTGTTGTAATAGGACCAGACCAGCATCCTAGAGGCATCGCAAACTGTCCGTTTAAGGTAGGTGACACCTTGATAATAACATATAAACAGGGAGAAGCTTCTATTGAGAAATATCAATTAAAAAGATAGTGAAGCAAGTTTACTTCACTATTACTTCTCCCAACATTGTTGGATGAAGAGTGCAATAATATTGAATATTTCCTGTCGTGCCAAATGTATGGGTAAACGATTTTCCAGGGGCCATGATGCCTGAATCAAATCCGTTAGGAGGGGTATTACCAGATGGATTTCCTTGAGTTACCGTGTGTGCGGTGTTATCATTATTTATCCAGGTAACAGTAGCCCCTACTGGGACGCTAAGCGGTGAAGGGTTGTAAGGTTCTGTCGACGAAGGATTTGATGCACCTTTAACTATCGAGACAATTTTGGATTGCCCCACGGCGTTAGATGGAAGAACAAACATTGTATAAGTTAACCCTATTACCAGTGCTACGCCTATAGAAACAGTGCCGAATTTGTAAAGATTGAGTTTTTTTTGCACACAATAATATAGGATAACCAATTAGATAAATCTAGCTATACAGAACTATTTAGAATCATATTGGAAATAGCATATAAGCTATAGACGAGCGTTTGCGATTATTTTTAGTATCAGGATCCGATCCCAGAATCTCTCTACCTTCTTGGCATACACAGGTTGGATTCTTGCAGAACCCAGATGTTATTCCTTGAAATATGGATGTTAATTCCTTGAAATAAGGTTAATTTTTTTATACTTCAAGTAAAACATTTCAACTATTAGATAAATTAAATGATTAGATTTATATATGAAATGCTGTAGTAGTATATAGGTTTGCCTAATGGCATGGAGGACAGTTGCGAATCTATGACTTCAGATACATATGAAATACAGTGCAATCGTGACGATGTAAATTTTTATCAAGCAAGTCAGACTTTCTATGGTACAGCTGAGGGTAAGAACAAGCCTACGGAAATTCCTTCACAGATGCATATGGTAATATGCCAAAACTGTTATTGGTGTGCAACTTTTCTTAATATTAACAAAACTCCTATTTGTAAATGCGCTTATTGCAGTAGCATTAAATTGGATTCCATACCTATATCTGACAATGAAGCATGCAGATTCGGATATGATCCAACCAGAGGCCTAACGATGGAATTCTATGTGCGAGAAAATACAGCAAGACCTATATACATGGCTACCAATGGGTGTAATTTGTATGTATAATAGCATTATCGCGTTTCCCGTAATTGTCGGCATTTTAGGTATTTTGCTGAGCCCTATGTCAACGTTTGCTGTCTCCGTTACGACAATGACTAAGTCTACGAGTGGAGGAAGCCTTAACGTTGTAGTGCAACCGTCACCTAATCCAGTCGTTAAAGGTACACAAACAAATATTAAAGTTAGTTTCGACCAAAAGGGGACAAGTACGGTACAGCCTCATATTGATTATGATGTTTCAATCTCTAACTCTGCTGGCAAACAGCTATTAAATGCAGTTACCCTAGCTGGACAATCGGGTCCATCACTACACACTTCCGACGGCATAGTAACAATACCTTATACGTTCCAAGAACCAGGCACCTATACTATCAAGATATCAGTGTTCGGAATTCTGTTCAATCCAATTAATCCCGAATTTGCACAGTTTCAGGTTAATGTAACGTAAATCGATAGTCTACACCAAAAAAGAGAAATGATCGTGATGGAAAATAGTAGAAGAAATGCCGCTTCCTGTCGTCCTTTCTTGTCTCCACAGGAGCTATAGCAGCGTACACACACCATTAACTACTCTCAAAGTCGCGAAACTAAGGTCTGGAAGTGGATGTCACGGCATCATCCGCGACTTATAGCATATAGCTAATGTCAGATGAGTTTGTTGGATAAGAAATGATGGTTTGTTTTAAGTCTGCAGCTTTGATTCCTAATCGGATAGCTATGGAGAATATATTAATCACTTCTTCGGCATGGGGGCCGAGTAGGTGAGCACCGAGGATACGATCGGTATCCTCTTCAATCAGAACCTTAAATCCTGAATATTTTTCACCTATACGTCTAGAGGAATACCACGCAGCTGTGTCGGCTTTCTTAATTCTAAAATGTAGACCCTTTCTTGTTGCAGCGTCTTCCTGTAGACCGACCGATGCTAACGATGGAATGGTAAATACAGCACTAGGAATTCCCTCGTAATTAGGTTTGACGTGATTGCCTCCAATCAGATTAGCGGCGACAATCTCTCCCTCATATTCAGCTACAGGAGTCAACGGTAATCCTCCACTTGCCGCTGCATCGCCCGCTGCATATACTGCTGGGTTAGAAACACTCTGAAGATATTCGTTAACTTTTACACCTCTTATCTTTTCGCTTTGCACACCCGCTGTTGCTAAATCTAGGTCATCAAGTTCTGGAGCTCGACCAGCTCCATGAACTACCATGTCTGCATCGGTCGTAAATTTTTCGTTTTTAGAAGTATTAGTGGCATGTACAACGAATCTAATTTTATTACTATTGTGAACCTTGATAGATTCTATTGATTCAACCTTTGTTTCTAAATGAACAGATATGCCAAGCTCACATGTCCTTTGCAATAACATATCGACAAGGTAAGGCTCGAAATTGTTTAGCAGCCTACTGCCACTGTGTAATATTGTAACATTAGCCCCTGCTCGCACCGCAATATGTGCAAATTCAAATGAAATATACCCGCCTCCAACAAAAACAATCTTTGAGGGCAATTCAGGGAGCTCCAAGAATCGATCGCTTTTGATCATATTCTCTTCGCCTGGAATATTCAGCCTTGCCGGCTGGGCTCCCGTTGCTAAGAGAATATGACCTCCATTTAGCGTATGATTATCGTCTAGCTTTAGCCTTTTTTCGCCAATGAATCTCGCCCTTCCATGATATGAAACAAGTCCAGCCTTGGAAAATTGCTGTTCTCTCTCTTTTGGTACTGGGTCGGTGAAAGATCGCTTGAAGCGCATCAAATCCTGCCAATTTATCTTGACCTCGTTAGTGTCGATAACACCTCTGCCGTTCATACGTCTGTTCAGATCTATTACTTCGGCAGCACCTACAAGTACTTTTTTGGGATCACAGCCACGAAGCGCACATGTTCCCCCAAACGGCCTGGAATCTATTATGGCGACGCTCCATCCCGCGGAGCGGCATTTCCAAGCTGCTGTCGTTGCTGCTACTCCAGTACCAATTACTATCAGATCATAGGTGTTTGTTTCAGACATAGGTATGAATACATTATGATAAGTAATATGAGTTGTTTGTATGCAGAATTATCAATATTTTCAGAAAACGGTGTATCGTCAAAGCGTGTCAATTGTAGTTCTGACATGATATTACAGTTGAGATTTTCAATAGTACGATATATGGAAGTTGAAGACCAGACCAAAATCGGTCAGCAACCATGGATACTGTAGGAATAACATAAATCGCGTACCCCATAAGAACAACATAAATCGAAAACAAGTATTAGCTCCCATTTCCGAGTTGTTTGTACATTGAACATAGTATCCAAACGAAAAAGTGGAGTCATGGGACTAACAGAACATGCCATGTGATTTGTGTCTGAGTAGATTTTGATTGTGCATTGAAAATGGATACTAAGCTTTTGCCATTTGTACATTGGTTGGAAAATAGGTTATGTGATATGGTTAATTGGCATAAACTTAAACAGCATCTCAACCCATCCGACACTGGGTCTCAAACGTTGAGATAACTAGAATGTGACATTTCATGGCAGTCGAACGACAACTTTTCATTAACTTCTATCTTCTTAAAGCTTCTAATGGAGAGAGTCGTGATGCTTTCCAAGCTGGCATTATCCCGGCTGCCACGCTTAGTAACAGTGAGAGTAGCCATACATGAACAAGATCGTTTGGTATAAATATAGGGTCAATATGAGGTGGAGGACCGCTACCTCCACCTGGATTTGAATGAGGTGCGATATTGCTTAATGCATATGCCCCACCAATACCTATCAATATTCCACATGTCGCACCTAAAAGACCAATCAACAATGCTTCACTCAAGAAAAGTGCAAGAATAAACGTGTTCTTTGCACCAATGGCCTTCATAGTCCCAATTTCTTTTACTCTCTCATGGACTGATGTATATAGGGTCGTTATAATTCCTACAGCACCCACAAGTAAGGCAATAAATGCTATACCTAGTGTAAATGCTGCCGTTCCACTTTGAGTCTGCTGTCTTGTTTGTAGTATGGCACTAGGGGTAGTTACTCCAATATTATTTGCGCCATACAAATCAGTAATTTCTTTTGCTACAGTATTAACATAATT
>JASHSN010000412.1 GCA_030038695.1 Nitrososphaeraceae archaeon | reverse complement strand
ACAGCTGTAGATGAAAGTATAAACCCACTTAACGCAATTGCTATCATTATTGCTACTGCAAACACAATGGCTGTTACAAACGCAAATCGATTTTTCATAGGGGTGAGTTGAGTATTATTCATCAATTTATTCCTATGCATGAATTCGACCTTTGTATTTTATGAATATGGGAATATGACGATCTTCCGCTCATGGTGGTATCAAGAACAACAACAATCTTATCGATCCAAGGCAGGATTCCAGTTTAATTTTCGACGATCAATTCTTTCGAGAAGATACTTCATGTTTATGGTGTTTGTTCTAAAGTAACTACTACACCTATCTAGATATACCGAAGAGCAATTTTTGGAAGTATCGGTCAAAGTATTGCCAAAGTTGAAGATTGCTAGTGTCATAGGAAAAGCAGTTTGGGACCAGAGAGGAGATATTCGTGATGTGATTTCAATTGGCAAGTTGGTACGAGAGAATGATGGTCCTAAAGAAGTCGAGCATATAGTCAGTACGATGAACAAGTACGACGGAGAAATCAAAGAACAGTTATGCTGGAATTGCCTCGACAATAGCCAATGAGCTCGGTGTCATGATTACTCTTGGGATGCTACAGGGAAAAAGGAAATACAACAACTAATAGGTGAAGAGATATGGAAGTCGCAAGGAGATATTCGAGATGTTATTGGCGTGTCCAAGTTAGTAAGGAAAGATGATGGACCAGGTGAGATCGCTGAGATTATCACCACTTTGGCCAAATATGGAGAATAAGAAAGGAAGGTGAGAAAGGGGTCACGAGAATGTTAACGCCGTTAGACTTGAATGCAATTCTAGATCTCTTTGAGAGGAATAAGATCACATACGATGGTGCTAAAACTGTCCTATGGCAGCTGTTAAAAACCGTATAGTAGGCATATACAGACAAAACATAGGAGATCACAATAGAATATTCAACTAAATGAATCACTGGCTAAATACTTTTTGTCATCGCAAATTCTTAATTATGTTAGATCTTAACTGATCATGTCTTTGGTGAATAAAATGCGGCATATGTCGCTACTGATACCATTCATACTATTGTCAGGATTCTTGACGTCTATGATATCTGTCGCTAGTACAGCTGCTGGTTCTTCTTCTATCCCTACAACAACAACGTCTACACCTATAAAACATCTAGTGATCATATTCCAAGAGAATGTCTCCTTTGACCATTACTTTGCTACTTATCCTCATGCTACGAATGGAGTTAACGGATCTAAATTTGCAGGTGACCCACATACACCTTCTGTTAATGGGCTGAGCGCAGCTCTTCTATTTGACAATCCCAACTCTGCAAATCCGTTCCGTCTAGATCCATCGCAACAGAGAAGCTGTGATATAACGCATTCCTACACAGGAGAACAGAAAGAATACAACGGTGGTCTCATGAACAAGTTTGTCCAGTTCAGTTCTCCTTTATTCAGTTATAATCCAAGAGATTCTGGCAAGTGCAACCGAAATCAAGTTATGGGATACTACGATGGTAACACAGTTACTGGGTTGTGGAACTATGCCCAACACTTTGCAATGAGCGACAATTTTTATGAATCTACATTTGGCCCATCAGTACTGGGACATCTTAACCTTATCTCTGGCCAGACTCATGGTGCTATACCATCTAACATTCAAGACGTTGTTGTTAATGGAACTGTAATAGGCAATCCTGATCCTGTCCGTGATGACTGTTCACCAAGTTTTTTACCATCTTCCGGTGTAATATCCATGGTTGGTAAGAACGTAGGTGATCTCCTAAATTCTAAAAATATTACTTGGGGATGGTTCTCGGCTGGTTTCAAACCTTCAATTAGGACGGCCGAGGGTAAGTGGATTTGCGCTTTTACAAATCATACTAGCTTTGGAGGTTGGAATTCACATGATTACTATCCTGATGATGAACCCTTTCAATACTACAACTCGACCGCAAACCCTCATCATCTTCCTCCAATATCTATCCCCATGATCGGTCATACAGATCAAGCAAATCACCAGTACGATCTGAGTGCGTTTTGGAATGCTGCTACCTTCGGAAACTCACCTGCAGTCAGTTTCATTAAGGCTCCTACTTATCAAGATGGGCACCCGATTGGCTCTGATCCAATAGATGAACAGAATTTTCTAGTTAATACCGTCAATCGCCTGCAGAATCTACCTGAATGGAATAGTACAGCTATCATAGTTACTCATGATGATTCAGGTGGTTGGTATGATCATGTACTTCCCCCGATAGTGAGTCAATCTAATGACCCTGCTAATGATCGCCTTCTAGGTAATGTTGGTCTATGCGGTCATGCTCCTGCCGGTTCCTATCAAGATCGATGTGGCTATGGTCCACGTTTGCCTCTTTTAGTAATCTCGCCATACGCCAAGACAAATCTCATAGATCATAGTATAAGTGACCAGTCTTCCATTTTGCGTTTTATCGAGGACAATTGGTCTCTAGGAAGAATTGGAGATCAGTCATTTGATAGCAAGGCTGGTTCACTCGAGAATATGTTTGATTTTCATCCAACAGCTAGTCATGTAAACAAGTTGTTCTTGGATCCTTCAACTGGATTACGGATTCGACGCATTCCATGATCATAAACTACAAAAACTCAACACCACTTGCATAAAGCATTCACAGCATAGCCTCGCTAGAGGGTAGGTTTAGAAGCATCCAGTAGTGCTACGTTCATCGAGCAGAAGCAGCAAGCCGTGACTACATTGATGAATCTTCAAATCGCTGGCTAGTCCGAAACGAAGCAAGCAAATTAACGTGATATTATCTTTGAGGCTACCCGTATCTTATTTGAAATTTGAGGACAGGAGGTTAAGCCTAATAGAGCTGCCAGTATGTGATTTCCTCATCGCAACCACCTTAGAGAATATAACCTCTTTAAGAAAGATTATGTTTTATCATCAGGCTTGAGAGATAATTCTCCGTTATTCTTTATGGTGAGTTCAAATTTTTCATCTCCTCCTGACACCTCTGAGTTCTGTCCAAATTGACTCGCACCTATAGCAACATAATTTACATCTTGGATAGGGTTTGGATATAGACAACTATCATATTTATAAAACTGCTTTCCGCAATAAAGGCAGTTATTTATTCAGACAGTATTAATAACAGAAGGAATTCCAATGATAATCTCAAGTGCGCATTGTTATGGAGAGATTTGATGAAATGCCTCCATTACATACATCGCTACGAAGACGGCTGCTATCAATATCAATAACGCGTATAGATATGGCTATTTCTATAGCCTTTAGTCCTAACGTTCTTTCTCATCTCTCAAGTCCTGTCGAAGGATCAAGAAATAGCTTGTTTGCATTATGACTTGTCGTAAAATTGAACATATTTAGAAGTGTACCGGATTTAGAATCAAATGATTGATTACCGATACGTCCTAATTGCCAGTTGTCTTCTATGAATCTTAGTATTGATGTTTGGTCTGTTATAGAGTGGTCAATATAATTTACCTTTGCATACGGAGATATCACTAACAATGGTAGGCGCATGCCATAGCCACATCGGTCTTGATAAGCACTCACAGGTGCACGACCACAAAGACGTTCATGTCCAAGGAGCGCATCATTTATACGATCATTGGATTGGCTTATTATTGGAGGCATGGCATGGTCATACCATCCGCCAGAATCGTCGTATGCAATAATAATGGCAGTACTATTCCATTCTGGTAATTGCTGTAAGCGATTTATGGTATTTACTAAAAAGTGCTGTTCATCAATTGGGTCTGAATAGCCTGGATGTCCATTTTGGTATGCTGGTGCTTTTAGATAACTAACCGCAGGTAACTTACCTGCTCGAGCAGCTGCCCAGAAATCGCTCAGGTCATATTGGTGATTGGCATGGTCTGA
>JASHSN010000411.1 GCA_030038695.1 Nitrososphaeraceae archaeon | reverse complement strand
CAAGGGGACCATAGGTGACATTGTAAAGAAGACAAAGGAGGCTAAGATAATGAAAACAGCAGTTATTATAGTCGGAGATGTGATCGCTCCTAAGAGATATGAATTTTCAAAAGTTTATGATGCAGGTTTCACACACGGTTATAGAAGAGCAACAAAATAAATAAGCTTCTAGCCGTAAGCAAAGGTTTTCTGCAAAGTCAATATTCTCTGCTTATAGACATTGACTGTAGTCACAGATTCCTGTATGGGCATTTTTTCGCCTGTGGACATGTCGCAAAGAATTACAATGTTTATCGAAGGTAAAATAGAGTTTCCTTTCATAAAGAAAGAAGAGATAATGGGAGCATTCTTTATTTTCGGAAAAAGTAATGGTATCTATGGTGAGGATGTGATACTCGCTGCAACCGATCTCTCGAGAAGAACGGTTATGCATTTAATAAGCACGGCTCGTAAGTTTCATAATTCGCCTAACAAAATGGATTCCAACTTCACTAAGCAAAATTACATCAAAAGAGTCTTGGAGATCTCCATAGATCTTCAGGATAATACAGAAGCTGCCTCTATTAGGGAAAGGAAAAGGCGAATTGCAGGAGACCCTAGCATCCTTATGGATTGTTTTGCACAGCATATATCTTATCATAAACATGACCAATTTTTTGAGATATTTCGACCACTAAAAGAAGACCAGCTTCCTGTCTCTCTAAGAAGTAAACTGGTAGACAGAATGTTACTGCTTGGATACAATCTTAAAGATTCCGACGCACTACCTTACAAAAGTGCCATTTTTCCGTTCTTGGCGTGGCTTGAAAAGTTCGATTAACATCATATAAGATTGTCATGTTTGGTCATATCGGCGTAAAAAGGTACTGTGCATAGTATTGATACAGTTTCCTGTTCCTGGGATAGACCGGAAAGCTGGCATGAAATGCTATTGTACTAGCTTTAGTGGAGTGCGCGGATCTATAAAGAGAAAAGCTAATCAGTTTAGGGTCTCCGAAATAATAGATGGGTCTGTCTTCAGTGACTTAGTTCCCGTCCAAGATAAATTACACAGATACCCGCTTTACATTTTAGAAAAGAGCAATATTGATTCATATCATGCCGTGTGGCAAATCAAGAAAAAATTCGGCATTGAACTGAAAGTCATCGGACTGAAAGACGCAAAAGCGAATACAAAGCAATACGCCACCACTGAACAACCAAAAAGCGCACCAAGAGAGATCCGAACTGACGGATTACTTCTCGATCTCTGCGGCTTCATCCGAAAACCGTTACGAAAAGCCTCACTGCTCGGGAATGAGTTTACCATTATTATCAACGACACACTACCGCTAGATGTATCAATTTTCGAACCGGAAATAAAAAATATCGCGAATTTCTACGGACTACAAAGGTTTGGGAGTGAACGATCCGTAACACATCTCGTAGGAAAGCAGATACTGAGGCGTAACTTCAGAAATGCAGTTGAATTGCTGCTATGTTATACCACTGAACACGATTCTAAAATGAGTAGAGAAATTCGTGAAAAGTGCAGAGATCCTCACAATTATCCATGGCTTCTGAAACATCTCCCTCGAGGAATGGACATCGAGTACCAGTTGATGTCGGCGATCGCGAAAGGGAAAGATGCAATATTCACACTGAGATCTATCCCAATTAATATGCGTCGATTGTTTGTTCAGGCCTATCAGGCATATTTATTCAATTTATGTCTGAGCAAAGCAGTCGTGAACGAAGAAAACCTGCTTAAGGGTAAAAAAGGAGATCTCTGCTTCGAAACGGCAGGTCCGTTAATATTTGGCAAAATAAGAAAGTTCGATCCAGTATGTGATTCTGATTTTAATGCAGTTCCTGCGATTAGGCTAGCAGGTTATTCCTTTCAGGGAGGCGAGGGAAGGTTTGAGATGATAACGAAGGATACAATGAACGAGGAATGCGTAACGTCTAGAGATTTTTATATCAAAGAGATGCAGGAGCTCAGTTCACAAGGAGGATTTAGACAAGCTCCTTTGTGCTCCATGGATTTCTCTTTTATAAAAGGGACTGGCCTTACATTATCATTTAAGCTACCGAAGGGATCATATGCTACCACACTGTTGCGCGAACTGATGAAACCTGTGGATCCTATAAGTTCAGGATTTTAGACTACCATGATATCATGCAGAAACTGCTTTTACTCCCTCCGATCTCGAATATATGAATATGGTTGCGAACTAGTAGCATAATTTTGGGTCTTAGCGCTAGGTATGAACGGAGGCAATCTTATGATACACAGTATTTTCGCATGGTTGTAAAGTAATTGATAACGCTTAATTCTGCACGTCTATCGGTAATTTTCTGTGGAGACGCTGCCGTAATGACAGACGGGACAGTGGTATATACGCAGATTTTATCGATATCTGCTTTGTACTTCGATGGCATAGTTATTTTCGATCAGGGATCGTGCATTTTCGAATGGAATCACTGCTACGTCTTCTTGTCGGAATGGCCCGTATCGCTCCATATCAACTCCAATAAACTTTTCCATCGATTTTACGAACCTGACTACGACACGCTCTGAACGTACCGTTTTTGAAATCGATTCAAGTAGCTTCGGTCTACCTTTAACAATTGTTAGTAGTACCTCGTCTCTCCTTCTTTCGGATTCGTTTTCGGCATTTATTATGTATTTCTCTTCCTCAGTAAGCTTCGAATAATCTATCGATGTCTTCGTGGTATTGGTGGAAATACTTGAAGACGAAGTGGAAGTTACAACACTTTCTCTATCACGCATCTTGTGGTATCTTACTTCAAGGAGAAATCTAGTCGCTGTAGAAATCATTTCTACCATACTGTCTCTAATTTTTGCTTCGATTCCGTCAAATTCGAATAGTTGTAGATTTTCCAAGGTAACTGCTATTTTTTGATATGTGTCAAAGGGTATAGATTGCAAGGGTGATATCTGGACTTCCTTTAGCAGCATGCTAGCAATTTCAGCGATATTTATCGAATCATTATTACTAGCTACGTTTGGATTCATATGCTGCACTCAGCTATAGCCTTTTTCACACTAACTCCATATTAAACAAGCGTTGAATCAAACCTATGTTGGACCTCATAGCTTGTCATCTCTGCTGGTTCAATGGACTTATACCAGCAGGGATGTACGACTGCACTCCGAACGTCACCTATACACAATTTTCGAAAAGCT
>JASHSN010000410.1 GCA_030038695.1 Nitrososphaeraceae archaeon | reverse complement strand
GATGGATTACTGATTTGTACGATGAACAGAGAGCTCGTCAGTTGATAGAGCTTTTAGTAAAGAAGAGAAATGTTCACGCGTATCCCATCCTAGTAGAAGGAAACGGGAAGATAGTATCGCAAGCAGAACATACCCTGATCCCAGGTATTAACTCTAATTGCGTCATAACCCTCTGAAGCCCTTTTTCGCTCAGGATATTCGGCTTAGATTGCAGTAATAATAGCAATTCAAGGGAAGCCTCGAATGTTGAGCCTGATTTGTAATTTTAGTCTTCCTCTTGGAAGATTCTCTTATGATTCCAAGTCTGACATGTCATTTGAGTGTAAATTATAGGATTTTTTGGCTTCTTTTTTCTCTCAAAGAATAACATTCAATCCCGTTGTACCGAATCATAACTGCCGGAGCCCGCTCAACATTAGAATCGGAACCATAAGCATTGTTAATGGTCTATTCAATGCTGAATGGAGTTCTGCCCAATTAAAGGTTAGGATATTTCAACGAGCCTTTGGGTGACTGGCAGGGCTTCAATTCGAAAGTATATGTATTTATTGATCAATGCAGAGATGAATGACTAGTCATGGTACTCAGTGCAATTACAAATTTCGATACTTTTGTATGGATTGCTCTAGGACTCTTCATAGTAGGCCTGATCGGCGTAATGTTTTATGAAAGGTCCAGTTCGAAAGCTAAACGTCAGCAATCTCAACCACCGTCGCAAAGAGAACCGTCGAACCCAGGAACAAATACTGACATTGAGTGATAATGATTCAATAGAACAGACAATAATCCAAAAATTCAGAAAGGAAGGATTCGAATCTCTCACAGTTATTCAGCAAAAAGCCTTACCGGTTATTGCAAGAAGAATAAATTGCCTATTGGTTGCTGCTACAGGTTCTGGCAAAACAGAAGCGGCTGTGCTGCCAGTTTTGAGTATTCTCTCGAGGAGCAGTAAAACCCCAGGGAAAATTCGAGCTATCTATATCACTCCCTTACGCGCGTTGAATAACGACGTATACAGAAGAATTGTCAGGTACGCTGAATCGGAAAATATGCGAGTAGAAATCAGACACGGTGACACCACGGCTAAAGTGAAGAGAAAAATTGTGGAATCGCCTCCAGATATCCTGATTACTACACCGGAATCACTCGGTGTTGTTCTTTCGAGTGAGACGATGATAATTGCTCTACGGAATCTTGAGTGGATAATAATCGATGAGGTCCATGAGTTGATAAGCAATGAACGCGGCGCTCACCTGACTATCGGACTGGAGAGGCTACAAGCGATTAGCGTAGAACGGGTTACCAGAGTCGGGTTATCGGCGACAGTTGGAAATTTAGGTGAAGCTGGAAAATTCATTTCTGGAACCTTCAGAAAACACGCCATTCTTCTTGACAGATCTGGTAGAGAATATGATATTCAAACACAATACGTCAAGGGATCGTTTACCAATGTCGCACACTTTATAATCGAATATATCGTATCAAACAAAATAAGTGGTTCTGTCCTGCTGTTTACTAATACTAGAGACGAAGCTGAGCATCTAGCTACGGTTTTGAAAAATCAATCCGAGGTGAATGTTGATGTCCATCATGGCTCGCTATCTAGAGAGATGCGACAGGAGACCGAACAAAAGCTAAGAGTAGGCGATGCTGGTGTTGTTGTTTGTACCTCTTCATTAGAACTTGGATTGGACATAGGTTCTATAGAGCTAGTTATGCATTATGGCTCGCCTCGACAAGTTTCAAAGTTAGTACAAAGGGTCGGCCGTAGTAGACATAGACAGACAACTTACGCAAAGGGCCTTATTGTGACAAATAATCCTGATGATGAACTAGAAGCATTAGCAATAATCAGAAGAATGAGAAGAGGTTGGATAGAGGAACAATCAATGCATACCAACGCTCTCGATGTTGTGGCGCATCATTTAGTTGGTATGGCTCTTCAGAGTAAGGGGGGGATAGAACTACCAAAGGCGTTTGATGTAATCACGAAAGCATATCCGTTCAGTAGGATTAGCGTTAATGATTTTGAAAGCTGCGTCGAGATCCTTGACAGAAACGGCATAATTAAATTTGATAGGGAAGTAGGTACGTATCATAGGAGAATAAAGGCTTACCGATATTACTTCGATAATCTTTCTATGATCCCGCATGTGCTGAAGTTCGAAGTAATCGATTCTATAACTAAACGCAAGGTTGGAACACTAGATCAGCAATTTGTAGAAGATTACGCTCAAAAAGGAAATGTTTTCGTTCTTAAAGGTTCCCAATGGAGAATCATTTCGATAGATGAAAAAAAAATGGTGGTCAACGTTGAACCCCTGCGTGGCGTTGCGATAAACGTTCCATACTGGGTAGGCGAAATGATCCCAGTAGACTTTACAACCGCGCACGAAGTCGGTGTTGTGCGTCAACATACAACTAGAAGTATACTCAATTTTTCTGCTCAAAGCTTACAAAATAGTATTAGTATTTTAGGAATAATACCAGATTCGAATAACATTGTAATAGAAAGTAGTGCAACGAAAAACACCGTTGTGATTCATTCAATGTTTGGTACCAAGGTTAACAACACAATAGCCTGTCTTCTATCCACCATACTCTCTTCACAACTCGGATACTTAGTCGAGACTAGATCTGACCCTTATAGAATTATGCTAACGTCAAATGCAAGAATAGGGAAGGCCCACATAGAAAACGTCCTCAAAGATTCTTATGCATTTGAATCTGTTATTATCGCTTCGTTCACAGGTACACATATTATGAACTGGAAGGTCTGGGCTGTCGCAAAGAGATTTGGAATGATTAATAGAGATGCATTATACGACAAGAAAGTAGCTCGAATGATATACGAAAGGTATTCTAGAACGGCTATCAGTAAGGAGGCAATCAGAGAGCTCATGCACGATAAATACGACATCGAAAGAACAACAATGATTTTCCAGAGGCTACAGAATGGATGTTGTTGTCTACATTGGATTGAAGTAACCGAGTTCTCTGAACTAGCACGACCTATCCTTGAACATCTCTCAAAATTTTCTGCGAATCCATTAAGTGTCGAAAGAGGGATCATTGAACTAGTAAAAGAAAGACTAGAAAAAACTAAACATAGATTGATATGCATACGCTGCGGAAAGTGGGAGCGGACTGTCGACACAATTCAATCGCCCGAAAATATATTTTGTCATTTCTGCCGGTCAAGGCTAATTACTGCGACCTTTTCAACTGATAATGAGCTCGCTAAGATTATCTCGAAGAGACTAAATGGAAGTAAATTGCTTCCAGAAGAGGAGCACCGATTCGATCGTGCGTGGAAAGTTGCATCATTGATCAACAATTTTGGGAGGAAGGCGTTATTGGTACTTGCAGGCTACGGAGTGGGTGCTGATACTGCCGCTCGAATCCTCCGCAACTATGTTGATGATGACGGAATATACAGGAGCGTGTACGAAGCCGAAAGACAGTACGTCTTGACCCGCGGCTTCTGGAACGACTAGTTCAGTACGCCTTACGAGATCTTGATTAGAGAAGAGTCCCGCTTCAATGTTAGCTCCGTTTTACCTCCTATCCCTTTAGTCCCTGTTGCGCCAAGAACTCGGATCCTATCACCCACTGCCAGATTAGTTACAGAAGAACTTTGATTTCGCCAGCCCACCAGCCGAATTTCTCCAGTATCGTCTCCAATCAGAGTATCGCTTACTTGAACAAGTTCACCATTTTTAGTATTAACTTCGGTTACATTAGGGGACTGTAGTACGATCGCTTCTAAAATGTATGGAGAATCAGACATTTCAACGTCTTTGATTTTCGATTCAAATTCTGACATTTTTGGAAACGACACGTCATCCTCGATTACCCGTATGTATGAATCATCTTTGTTAAGAATCATAGAGTTGCCAAAGATACGACTTGGTACACATTCTATTATTGAGTCGTAGTTGACTGGACTATTAAGCAATGATGTATCTATTGTCAAATGTAAGAATTTACCGCTTTTGTCAATCGCGAGAGAAACGACATTTCCAGTACTGGGTTCTCCAACAAACGAAACAACTCTTAAAGTCTTTATTTCGATATCAGTTTTACTCCCGAAGAACTCAAACACAGTCCCTTCATCACCATGAATTTCGTAGTCTCCACCTCCGTATTGGGGATTTCCTTGTTTAATTTTAACTCCAATTAACCTAATCTTTGCTTCGATATCAAAGATTTTGGGAATTTTGCTCTCGTCAACATTCCAGATAACTGTCCGCAAATTGTGAGTTTTAGTTTCATTGGAAAGCTGCAGTTGTAACAAACTTGTTGCTTCCCCACGTGGGTTCTGAAATTGAGATATTCTAGGGCTGGAACCGACTAGGCCTGTGATAACCACGTTTTCTCGAGGCTCGTGGACGTCATCTACCTTTATCGTAATGGAATCAATGTCCGGAATAGTATTTTCCTCTTCTAAGACTTCTATCTTTGAATCAGAAGAGAGGTTGATAACAGGTCTTCCATCAATACCTGATTTGACGTAGCCTTGAGAGATCTTTACAAGTTCTCCTGGACGGAGTCCCGCTTGATCCGGCAAGCTTGTTTGATCATCCCACAGTTTGATTCGTACTACGGATTCATGATCATAGAGCGTCAATGTTCGATTTCTGATCTCGTCCTTGGTGTCTTTTCGAAAGAATTTGCGCGTAGGATAGACATTCATGATGCGACCGACAATACTCACATCTCTTGCCCCTACAAATACATCCTTGATTCTTCCATACCTTCGCTTGAATCCTCCTAATGAGACGCCCAAGTCGGCGGCTACTAAGAATAAAGCTCCTTGATCAGTAAGATACCCAGCTCCGATTTTGCGTTTCTTCTCATCTATTAGCTCTCGAAGCTGGTCAACACTTATCTCCGGTTTTTGGTTTTGCAGAGATTCGATCATAGTTTTGAAATCTACAGACAATGAAACCCCTCTTCTGTCATAAAGCTATGCCATGAACTTGCCTATATTCTTTGACAACTAAGATGTTGCGTCGAAAGGAATCCCTGCCTTGCATTTGCCTAGCCGTGCATCTAGAGGTATCCATTCAGTTGAGAACACGATAATTCTTAAGGTTCGTTCGTAACCAGGTTAATGCAGTTTAAAAATGAAGGCACTATTAAAGTCCCTCAAACTGAGAGGATTTTGATTTAACCGTATGAACGTGCAAACGACGATCACATTTAAAGTACTTACCAGTAGGTTTAAAGGATCATGTGATCGTGTTCGTAAGTTCTTCGATCTTACCCTCACAGTGAATGTCACTGGAATTATAATTTTCTGTTCAAATAT
>JASHSN010000409.1 GCA_030038695.1 Nitrososphaeraceae archaeon | reverse complement strand
TTTGTGTCTTTTCGTGGTATAGACGAAAATCGTCATTTTATTGCTGATGTATAGCTGATTTGCGCAGTATTAATAGCCAGATGAGCGCTGCAGCGTAGCAGTTTAAAGCAATTTTTGTACTTTATATGTATCAGAGAAGATGATCTGCAACATAGAAAAAAGATTTATGCGTTATTTGGCTATAATCGAGGCAGTTCTAGTCGACTACATAACAAGTGGGATAACATCCCGTATAAGCAATAATCGCATACATCTAAACTGAGACTAACTTTCTTTTGTTGTTGGCTAGCTCATCTGGTGCGATGGATCAATAATCAAAACTGCAGTAATAGATAGTAGTTACATTCTCTTCATTGTTTCGTGTTTAGGTAACTATGTAGATTCTCTTCACTGTTAAGATCTAATCCTTCTTTTTGCATTACTGTAGCTATGAACTGGACCAGTTCATTTTTGTTATCATAGCTGAAATGTCTATTATTTGCGATGGTCATCATCTTTAACATTCTTTGTTGACGAAGATGGTTCACACCAGAAAACTCGCGTATTTGGAGCACTATGCATCGATGGACGACAATTCTTCCGTCAATACAGTACTTTCAATCAAGACACATTTCTGCAGTATTTGAAGGAATTACAAAGGAAGTTCAGAAAACTAATACTATTTTTAGATAGAGCACCCAACACTATCGTTCTAGTAAGGTCAGAAAACATTTGGAAGAGAGTAAAGGTGTTATTAGAGTTGAATATTTACCCAAAGGGTCACCGGGGCTCAGTGCTGTTGAAGAATGCTGGAGGAAAGGAAAAGATGATCTTTTTGTATCAAGATATTATTCTAAATTTCGAAATCTAAAGAAGACTATTGCAGAGTACTATAGAACTAAACGTTTCAGATTGGATATAACTTAACGGAATTATGTTAAATGGTATAGATCTATTCTCTCAAGAAGTGTCTTGGGAATAAAATCAGTCCGTCTGTTTGAGCCTTTAATGCCTGTTTGCCCTTATTTGTTAACCTGTACAGTTTCATTATCAGTGGTCTGCCTTTGTCCTGAGAATATTGTCCTTGAACTAATCCTTCATCTTCTAGAGGCGTTAAATGTCTATGTATTGTTCTACGATCTTTTCCTAAATCTCGTGCTATCTTACTTGGATGAGAGCTCTGTATCAGTTGTCGCCATGATGATTGTTCCTACGTTGTCAAATTTAGGATATTTAGCTGCTTGGTAAATTATTTTGGATCAATGGTGCTCTTTGGTGTTGTCGTTTAGGATTGCGTAATAATATTACATTCAATATACGGCCTGCGAAGAAAGCGGACAAAGAAGAAGTTTTGAGATTCTGTACTGATACGTTTGACTGGGGGAACTGTATAGAGCAAGTATGGGATTTGTGGTGTTTAGATCAAAATGGGGTTTTACTGGTAGCAGAGGAAGCAGAATATGGTCACAATCAAAAACAATCATCTGTAATAGCAGTTTCTCATGCATCTCGTAACCTTCTTAATCCATCACCAGTATGAGTCAATATAGTAGTCCGACGCTAAACATGCCTAAATACTATTAGCGTGTTGCCACATTCAACTCGCTGGAATAGCAAGAATCGATAAAAAGAAATTGGTTTATGATTCAGTTAGACATAGCGCAACACAATGTTACATCTTGGAGAAGATCAAAGCACTCAACAGGATAGCAGACGCAATTGAGGTACTAGCGGCAGCGATCGCAATGAGAAAAGATTATTCGAAACGACCGTTCTGGTAGACATTGTTATTAGCAACTGTCAGTCCGCGCGAAAAATAAACCAAGCGCTACCAATGCCAAATGATGATGTTGGTAAAATTCTCTTTTTTTAGTAATCTACGTCGGTCCAACGTACCATCCCTTAACACCTACTATGAAATCATAATCACATAGTCGCTTCAGCATTCCTAATGTTAGCGTGTGCTCTATTCTATATGAGGTACCATTATAATCTATAACCGGCAATTGTCCGAACTTGGTCCATATCAGATCTTTCATTTTTTGTGTATCTAGTCCTTCTCTGGTTATAACTTCAAGGCTGTACGTCGGTGTAATGTCGCAATCCTCCCGCTGATGAAAAAGAAATTCTGTAATTAGCTTCGGGTCCACCTTAGGTAGAATATTCTTACAGGATTTCTGAAACTCATCGTATTTTATCTGTATGTCCTGAGTGACAGCGTCAAATTGTGTTACCGTTGTCTCGTATTCTACTTTTGATTTTAGATTTCCCATACAAAGACTTGAGTTAAAGGACCTGATAAATGGTTGTAAAGATTGGTTATTATTTCTTAGGATTGTTTGCAAAAATAACCATTATCCAAGTTGACTAGATTTTGTTCAGGAGATAATGCAATAGATACTCTTAGGCTTCATTCATCGCCATGAAGTCTTCGCGTCTCCTCCTCAACAACTAAATCAATCCATGAGAGATCGAGACAAATTGAATTACGATGTCATAGCACATTTATCAGTTCAGCTTATCGCTTTAACAGCCAGGCTGAAAGAAGACAGCGATAGAAGATACCCACCTCGAACCCCAAACCACTAAGCTTTTGCTTCTAAGATTGCTTCCATTATTACACCAAAATGAAATTTGCACTCTTCGATATGTATATCGATGGCTAACTCCATTCTTCTTTATGCACAATAACGTCCAGAACTAAATTTGTTAATATGAGGAGATGGATTACCTATGTTAACAGGACCGCCAGTACAATAGAATGGCTTATTAAGTTGCTCAATTACCAATTTTATTGGTCTACAATGTGAATGTGGATACGAATGTGAATGCTAAAGATAAAATCAAAAAAAGCTCTATAACTAACGGTACGTCTAGATTAACAAAAAAACAAAATGCAAATTTGGAACCTTTTGAAATTTCATATACCGTAATAAGATCAGGTCAAATACCAATCGAAGATATACTTCAGGAATTAGCTACCGTTATTAATGTTCAATTATCTCGACACGAACAACAATTTCCTTTTGTAGGTCCAGATAATTTTGAACGAAGTACAACATATACAGATAAAATACTCTTTTTTGGTACGAGTGGATGCGGAAAGTCCAGAGGCATATTTGAAGTCATAAAGAATACGAAAAGCTTTGAGAAAATCTACATAATTAATCCAAGGCATCCAGTGGGTGAAGAATCAGGTAGAGTAAATCTTCGTGAATTAGTAAACAGATGTGAGGAAAATGATATAATAGTGTGGGACAACTTCCCAGATGATCTTGTAAAAAGAGATATTGACAATGCCCAAACAGTTTTGGAATTAATTAGCTCCAAGAATGTAAGACAACTCCTCATAGCACTCAAGCCAAAATATCTTGAACTGTATCGTGGCATTCTAGACAAATCTCCAGAGGTATATGCATATGAAATTATGTATAATAAAAATAACATCAAAGATATAGTAAAGTTGTATGGAACCACGTTGGCTCAATTTCGAGAAGTTTATGAAAAATACATTGCAAAAGACTTGGATAAGATTTCAAATATATTATGGCAAAAAGAACCAACTCCCCTCACTATTATTGACTATTATAAAGAGTTAAATGATAAAAGAGTAAAGGCTGTTGGCGAAGAAAAAGAAAGACAACAACAACCAAAAATAATAAATGCTATTGAAGTAGCAGAAAAATTATTACGTCGCACCGAATATTACGAACATCAATTTGGATTTATTACAAACTCTAAGGAACGTCAAAGTGAAGCAGATTTCTTATATACATTAAAATTGTGTTATGAACTGGGATTAAGCAGAACAGCATCTACCATAGAGCAGCTACAAAATGGAATCTTCAATAGCTCTTATTTTGCTTCTTCTAATAAGGATCCCTCGGTGAGTTTGGGCTCATGGCTATATTTATCGGGAATTTATTATTCTATGCATGATGTTCCAAAAGAATCTATAATTTTTCCTGATTATGTGAAGCTGAAAATTATGGGGTATTTGGCAGCTAATTTCGTAAAGGTAACATCAAGTGCTAAAGACAGCCAGGTTAATTCTATCGGATTATTTTTCGGAAGGAATATCGAATTTATCCAATTGGGTATGGAGGAGCATCAGTCCTTGCCTGTTCAAATCGTAGATTATATGAAAAACAAAAGATACTTTGAGACAGCATTAGGTCAAGGTATTGGCGAGATTTTTCTATCCTTAGACTCAGAATTACAACAAGCAATAATGAAAACTGTTGAGACAAGTCTGGAATTCGCTAGAGGTATGGTAAATGGGCTAGGGCAAAGTTTTCCAACATTAGAAAAAAAACGCCAACAAGAGATCTTGGATACTATAAAGATGGGATATGCACTTGCAAGGTTCTTTGGAGAAAGCGTAGGCCAAAACTTTAAATTTTTACCCAAGGAACTCCAGGATAATATTTTCGAAATATCCGAAGTAAATCCACAATTTGCGGATGGGTTTGGAATGGGACTAGGATATATCTATGGAACGTTAGACCATTCGCTGCAACAAAAAATTCTTGAGAGAGCTGAGAAGAATAGTGAACTTACACGAGGTTTGGGCTATGGTTTAGCCAATGGATTTGAACACTTGACTAAAGAAATACAAGAGCAAGTAACACACATGCTAGAAGAGAATAGTCAGATTGCTATGGGATTAGGTATGGGATTTGGATATAAGTTTCCAGTTTTACCTGAAAGGTCTCAACAAGAGATATTAAAAAAAGTTGAAAAGAACCATGAATTTGCATTTGGATTTGCAATGTCGTGTGGTCTTGCATTTTTTCCCTTGACCGAAGATCAACAAAGGAAAAACTTTGAACTAGCTGACGGCAATCCACAATTTGACCAAGGGTTAGGAATTGGCTTTGGATATAGTTTTCAGTATGTTCCTAGGGAACTTTGGAAGCAATATTTTGAACGAGCCCAAAAGAATACATGGTTTGCATATGGATTTGGCATGGGATTATCACATTCTATTACCACTTAGCGATGGTCTGCGTAATGAAATTTTTGAATATGTTAAGACAAATGGTAAAATGACTAACGGCCTAGGCTATGGCTTTGGTTTTATATTTTTGCTTTTACCGAAAGCGTTTCGTGACCTGGTATTTGAAATGATAGAAAAGTATAGCGAATTTGCAATAGGAATTGGAAATGGTCTTGGATTGCTACTTAGGTTTCTTCCAAGAGGGCTCCAACAAGAGGTGTTTGAAAGAGCAAGGAAAAATATTCAGTTTAGTACTGGCCTGGGCATCGGCCAAGGTAGGCTATTTCCATATACCCCAAAGGAATTTCATGAAACTATTTTTGAATTGACAAAAACATATAGTGGATGTTCACATGGTTTAGGTATAGGCTTTGTCCCTATACTTAGGTTTCTTCCAAGCAAGCAGCAACAAGAGGTGTTTGAAAGAGCAAGGGAAGATATTCAGTTTAGTACTGGCTTAGGTCAAGGCTTCGGTTACATTTTCAACTGTCTACCGAGTTTACAACAAGACACGATAAAAAGATTGATAATAGAAGATAGCGGATTTGCAAGAGGATTTGGGATAGGAATTGGAACTAGTTTTTCATACTTTTCTAAAGATTTTCAACGAAAAGCATTTGAGGATGCGACGAGAAATATTCAATTTGATTTTGGTCTAGGTCATGGATTAGGCGTAACATTTGCATACCTTCCAAAAGAGATCCAAGAACAAGTATGTGAGAAAGTAGACCATGATATTCATTTTGCAAGAGGATTTGGAGAAGGAATGGGTTGTATATTTCAGCATGTACCAAAAGAGATCCAAGAACAAGTATTTGAGAAAACAACTACAAATAGCGGATTTGCAAGAGGATTTGGAGAAGGAGTAGGCCTAATACTCCAATACCTTCCAAAAGATATTAACGAAAGGATTCATTCCCAATTGGAAAACAATATTCATTTTGCAAGGGGACTAGGATATGGTTCTGGCATTCACTATGTTTATCTTGACAGACAAACGCAAATTGAGATTTTTAAAAAGGATGATAAATATAGTCATTTTGAAATTGGCGTAGGTCTTGGATAGGGTTATATATTCATGTATCTACCAAAAGAGATCCAAGAACAAGTATTTGAGCAAGCAGACCATGATATTCATTTTGCAAGAGGATTTGGAGAAGGAGTAGGCCTAATACTCCAATACCTTCCAAAAGATATTAACGAAAGGATTCATTCCCAATTGGAAAAGAATATTCATTTTGCAAGGGGACTAGGATATGGTTTAGCTTTTAGTATGCCATATTTAGATATGGAAACTCAGGAAAATATTCTTGTTAGGAAAACAGAAGAGGATATCGAATTTGGAAATAGTTTTGGTTTTGCCTTGGGCCACTATTTTTGCTATCTATCTGATGAGCTGCAAAAAAGAATATTTTCAGCTAATAATCCCAATAGCGAATTTGCATATGGATTAGGCGAAGGCTTAGGGCACAATTTTCCAACTTTAAGTTCACAAGTTCAAGATGAAATTATTCTATACAAAAAGGAGAATAATAAATTTGCATATGGATTAGGCAAAGGCTTAGGTTATTCATTTAAATTTTTAGATGAGATAGATCAACAGCACATATTATCGTTAATAACAGAAGAAGAAGCAGAAGGAAACATAGGAAATAATTTCGCATATGGATTAGGCGAAGGCTTAGGACACGATTTCCCATCTTTAGATTCGCTGAAGAAATATTGAAAGAAGCAAAGAAGAATAACAAATTCGCATCTGGATTGGGTGAAGGTCTTACGAGCAGTTTCGCATACCTTGACAAAGATATTAAAAAGCAAATACTAAAAGCAGCCATTGCTATTAAGCCATGTACGGTACCACAAGAAAATAACGAGCCTCAATTTTCATGGAATAGCCCGTATTATTCAAAGTATTCTGATTTTCCTATTGCGGATACTCATAGTAAGTCGCGGCTTTGGGCTCTTCAAGATGAAGAAATATCATTCTCTGGTGAAAGACAAAACTTTTGTATTTGTTTTATTGATATGATAGATTCTACCAAAATTTCAGCTGAACTACCTGATGCTGGGATTAGTAAATATTACGCCATATTTCTTAACGCAATGGCAACCATAGCAAAAAATTGTGGCGCAAAAATAATCAAGAATGCAGGTGATTGTCTGATCTACTACTTTCCCAATACAACAGACCCCTCAAATCTACTGGCATTTAAAGATGTCATTGAATGTGGTATTACAATGATGTTAGCTCATCGTGCGATTAATGCAAAGCTTCATGAAGAAGGATTGCCCTCTCTCGACTATAGAATTAGTGCAGATTATGGACTAGTACAAGTTGCAAGATCAAGATCTTCGCAGAGTGATGATTTATTTGGTTCTGCTGTGAATTTGTGTGCAAAGATAAATTCTAAAGCATCGGCAAATGGAATGGTAATCGGTAATAACCTCTATCAAATTACGAAGGAATTGGTCAAAGCTATGTCTACAAAGAAGTAGAAGGATATGGAAAGTATTCTGTATACTCTATAACAAGTAAGGGGAAAAGAACGATGTTAAATCCATTTAAGAGAAAAGTTGAATGATTAGACCTCTTGCGTAATTGCATTGCTACGTTGCCCCGCTATTGGTTATTGTGTGGACAGACCAGTCGAAGAGAAAATAAACCAATTTTTAATCTTAAGAATACGAAAAAAATTCACTCTGTATATTTTCCTGCATTCGTGCTAGCAGATACTAGCATAATCCATTGGCTTGTGTGAG